>NZ_FVZC01000008.1:900000-1003712 GCF_900166585.1 Mesobacillus jeotgali
ATATCGTATAAAGGAAGATAGTTCATGTATATTGTTTTTACCGAATTGAGGATCGAAACATTCATAGATGGAATATTTGCTGCTAATGTACTATATCCGTCAAAAAAACTCACCAGGAATGTCATCGCCATGGAAGCAGAGTAAACGCTCTGTTTATGGCCAAATAGCGGTGATAATAGAGCCAATAGGATCAGGATGATTGCTAAAGGATACAGGAACATTAAAACCGGTACAGCGAATTGAATGATATTGTTTAAACCAAAGTTTGCGATTGCAAAGGAAACAAAGCTTAGAATAAACACAAAACTCCGGTATGATACCTTTGGATACAGATCATGGAAAAACTCGCTGCAAGCTGTGATCAGCCCAATGCTTGTTTTTAAACAAGCAAGCACAATGATGATGGCCAGCAGAATCGCTCCGAAAGATCCAAAGTAGTGCTGCGCAACTGCCGCAAAAATCTGGCCTCCATTCTCGAATGTGCCAATAGCTGCAACGCTTGATGCCCCCATATAGGTTATAAGTCCGTAGATCAGCATCATCAATGACATAGCGAAAACACCTGATTTCATTGTTGCTTTGGCAATATCCTTTTTATCAGTAATGCCTTGCCTTTTAATCGCATTGATGACAACAATTCCAAACGCCAGGGATGCCAGGGCATCCATTGTATTGTAACCCTCTTTAAATCCGGTCATAAATGCTAGGTTTTCATAAACCCCGGCCGGTGCCCCATAATCTCCCATAGGCTTGAAAATCGAGAATCCAATTAGAATAAATAAAAAGACGAGAAAGGCAGGGGTCAAATATTTGCCAATGTAGTCCATGACCTTTGCCGGATGGAGTGAAAAGAAGTAAACAACAGCAAAGAAAACAAAACTGAAGATACCAAGCCATAAGCCAGCCTGTCCGGGATTAATGTAGGGCTCAAAACCAACTACAAAAGGTACAGTTGCCGTTCGCGGTATCGCGAAGAAGGGCCCAATGGTTAAATAAAGAACCGCTGCAAATGCTATTCCAAATATAGGGTGTACTCTGCTGGCCAAATCACGGAGGCCAGAGCTTCCCGAAAGTCCAATTGCCAATATTCCTAAAAATGGAAGACCGATTGCTGTTACCAGGAATCCGATCAATGCTGGCCAGAAGTTTGTGCCTGCCAGCTGTCCCAACTGGATGGGGAAGATTAAGTTTCCTGCACCGAAATACATGCCGAAAAGCATGGTACCAATTAGTGCATAAGTTGAAAATGATGTTTTTTGCTGCATGTAATTGTCTCCTCTTCTAGATGTAATTAAGGAAAAAAAGCTCTTCTAAGTTGGGAAAGGAGGAATTTGAAAGATTAGAAGGATATTCATAACTATTAAAAAGCCAAAATTATGATCAGTCGCTCACAATAGAAATGAAATCTGTCTTCTCATACACCCAAAAGAAGAATAATACACATTACTATATATACTTACTCTTCACAAGTCAACCGAGTTTTTTGTATTTTTAGAATTTGAAAAAACAATGGTAGCCCAGCAAAGCAGTATTACATCTAAAAATTGTAAGTTATGCTTATCAATCAGTAGTTGCCAAAGAGGAAAAAAAGACCCTTGCGTTTATTAAAGTGTACCCTTTGTAAAGGACATTCTAAAAAAACCCTATGCAGTTTTAAGAAGATGATCTCTGTATTGAACAGGGGTCATCTTCTTTAGATTCCACTGATATCTCTGATTATTATAGTAAGTAATATACTTGCTTATCTCACTTCTCAGTTCATCTAAAGTCTTACATGCTTTTATATCAACCTCGTCTTTAAGGTGGCCAAAAAAGGATTCTATAGGGGCGTTGTCCCAACAGTTTCCACGTCTGGACATTGACTGACGCAAGCCCAGCTTCTTGACGAGTTTCTGAAAATCAGGGTGGGTATAGTGAGTCCCCTGATCAGAGTGAATTAACGCATTCTTAGCCTTCTTGAAGTTTCGATTCCTCTTCAGCTTGTCCAGGGTGTTAATGGCGAGTTCCATGGTCATCCGGTCAGATAAATACTCAGCCAGGATTTGACCTGTCGACCCATCCTTTATGACGGATAAGTAAGCTCTTTGTCCATTCCAGTAAGTTAGATAAGTAATATCAGTAAGCAGAACTTTTCCAGGTATCCCTTGCTTAAATTTACGGTTTAACAGGTTTGGCATCACCCGGTGCTCTTGGGTGGCCTTCATCATTCTCCTATAAGGGTTGGCCTTTCTAATGGGGCAGATAATACCGTATTTCTTCATGATTCGGCGAATGCGCTTCAGATTGTAGACAACACTAAATTGACCCGCCAATGTCATTTTGATTTGGCGTGCGCCTTTCTTACGCTTTTTGAATTGGAAGGCTTTTAGAATGATTTCTTTAACCAGCTGATCATTCTCCTCTTTTCGCTTTCTTCGTTTTTGTGAGTCCACTGAAAAGTAATTATAATAACCACTTTTTGAAACACCTGATACCGCACATAGATAGCTGACCATATTCTTCAGCTTATATTTCTCAATGACTGAACGAATAAGGATATACTTTTGGCAAGGGGGGAGGGCTACTTCTTCATCCCCCTTTCCGCGAACCGGATCTTTTTTAGCAGCTCGTTCTCCGCCTTTAGTAAGTTGATTTGTGCCTCCAGGCGGGCATTTTTCTCTTCTAATGACAGTTCTCTGTCTTTCGGACGCCCTGAATTTCCAGGCCTGGTATCACGCAGTCCAGCCACACCATTCTCCATGTATGCTTTCTTCCATCTTTTACTGGCTGACCTAATTCTATCCGTCCCCAAGATTTCTACATCAAACCCACACTCTTCAAATATTTCTCTCGCCAATTTGCCTGATTCTTTTTTTGCGATAAATAAACTCTTAAAATCATCTGTATAGGTGATTCCTTTTGAAGATACAGATTTAACATATTTGTTAGCTGAAAGCTTTTTGATCTCTTTCTCTGTAAATGTCTTTTTACTCATAACCCTTCTCCAGTCCCTCATGTTGTATTGCTTAATTATACAAAAAAGTACCCTATAGGTAGACTTTTTTTAGGTGTCTACTCTATAGGGTACACTTTATATTTATGCCAGGGTCTTTTTAATAGAGATAACAGGTAATAGAGTAAATGTGTATTAATTGTTTTCCGCTGCTTTTCTAAGTTCGAATTCAACCTTAATATCTTTCAATAAATCTATGTCTGTGATGAGTTTTACAGCTGTTAAGGCAAGGGCTTTAGCCCCTTTAAGCAAGGCGTCGTCACCCAGTGGGGAAGCGGCGGCTTCCCTGAAAGGAACGGTATGGGCAACGAGGTCATCAGGGCCGATTTTGATATAAGGGTGAATGGTTGGCACCACCTGGCTGATATTGCCTGCATCGGTTGAACCGATTCCGCCTTTTTCACCTGTTGCAATTGTTTCTCCAAGATCTTCTATAACATTTTTAAAAACTTCATTAAATCGATCGTTCAAAAGAATATTATCAACTTCGTTCTGGAAGGCAATAATGTTCAGCTTCGCTCCAGTGGCAAGGGCTGCTCCTTCAGCTACAGCTTTTACGCGTCGTGTTACTTCATTTAATCCGCTTCGGGTAGCAGCCCGGATGAAGAACCTTGCTTTGGCGTACTCAGGAATGATGTTTGGTGCATCACCTCCGTGGGTGATGATTCCATGGATTCGTACATCATCAGTCAACTGCTGTCTTAGTGCATTGATTCCATTGAAAAGCTGGATTACCGCATCCAAAGCATTTATCCCTTCATGCGGCGATGCGGCGGCGTGAGCTGGCTTCCCAATGTATTCAAAGTCCAGCGGGTCAACAGCAAGGGAGCTAGTTGTCAACCTTGTTTGTCCGGAAGGGTGCAGCATGAGCGCTGCTTCGATTCCTTCAACAAGACCGTGCTTGACGAAGCTTCCTTTCGCGCTTCCGTTTGGGCCCCCCTCTTCAGCGGGTGTTCCAAAAACGACCGCTTCACCGCCGGTTTCTTCCAATACCTTACTAAGAGCAATGGCAGCTGCGACACTTGTTGTGCCTATGATATTATGCCCGCATGCGTGGCCAATCCCCGGAAGGGCATCATATTCTGCCAAAAAGGCAATGGCTGGTCCGGGTTTACTTGACTTTTTACGTGCAACAAAGCTGGTTTCATGTCCGGCAACCGCCTTTTCCACTGTAAAACCTTCGTTTTCTAAAATCGTTGTGAGCCGGGCAGCAGCGAAAAATTCTTCATTCCCAATCTCCGGGCGTTCATGGATTTCGTGGCTGGTTTTCAAATAAAGGTCTTTATTAAGCTCCACATTCTGAGTAATAATATCCTTTAATTCATTTTGCAAATTTAATGATGTTGACATCCTTATTCCTCCTTAGATCAATTTTGAATTAGACGAAAGGGGCAGGGATAATAGGCCTGCCTTCCTCACTTCAGCAACTTAAAATTTAATTATGCCTTACCATCCAATTTCACTAAGAGGCACAAATGTAGGAATTGTATTTCCTTTATATTCTTTCTCGATGAATTCTTTGGTGTCATCCTGTTGATAAAGTTCCGCTAACTTTTTCAACGTTTTATTGTCCTTATCTTCTTCGCGGACTGCGATGATGTTGATATACGGTGTGGCTGTCGCACTCTCAAGGAAGATTGCATCCTTCTTTGGTGTGAGTCCCGCGTCAACCGCGATTCCATTGTTGATGATGGAAGCTGCTACATCCGGCATTACCCTTGGAGTCTGGCCAGCTACCAGCGTTACAAGTTCAAGGTTCTTTGGATTTTCAACGACTTTATCTAAAGAACCAACTCCGTCAAAGCCTTCTTCAAGTTTGATCAATCCCGCTTCCTGCAGTAAAAGAAGTCCTCTTCCCATGTTCGTAGCTTCATTTGCAAGGGCGATCTTGCCGCCTTCTGGGATGTCTTTCACGTCTTTGTATTTATCTGAATAAATACCCATTGGTGCAATTTGTGTTGTTGCGATTGGTACAAGGTCAAGATTATGTTCCTTGATAAATGCGTCAAAATAGGAAACGGTCTGGAATGAGTTTGCATCCAATTCACCTTCTGCAAGGGCAAGGTTCGGTTGGACATAATCAGAGAAAGTGACGATTTCGACTTCAATTCCTTCTTTTTCTGCCTTTTTGGCGACAAAATCCCAGACTCGGTGATCTGTTCCGCTGACACCAAGTTTCACTTTGACGGTTTCTCCGCTTTTAGCTGATGATGAAGAGCTTGAGCATGCTGTGCTGATTACTGCGAGACTAAGTACGATTAATGCTAATAGGATTTTTTTCATTTTGGTTTCCTCCTGGTTATCTTCTTCTGATTTTTTTTGCTGATATATTTCCAAGTGATTGAAGTCCCTGTACCATTACAATCAAGATGCCGACAGTGATGAACATTGTCTGGGTATCAAACCGCTGATACCCATATGTAATGGCCAGGTCGCCCAGGCCGCCGCCGCCGATTGCCCCGGCCATTGCAGATGCACCAATCAATCCAACAGTCGCGATTGTAAAAGCAAGGATCAGTGAGCTCATCGCTTCTGGCAGAATGAATTTGAAAACAATCTGCCAGGGAGTGGCTCCCATTGATTCCGCTGCCTCTATAACTCCGGGATCAACTTCCAGCAAAGAATTCTCTACCAATCTGGCAATATACGGTCCAGCATAGAAGACAAGCGGAACGACTGCCGCTGCCGTTCCAATCGATGTGCCGACAATCAGCCGGGTCAGCGGGATGATTGCCACCAGCAGAATAATAAAGGGTACCGAGCGGAATATATTGATGACACTGTTAAGTACATTGAAGACAGGTGCGTTTTCAAGCAGGTGGCCTTTTCTGGTGACAACAAGCGCAATTCCCAGCGGAACTCCCAGGACGGCTGAAAATATCAGGGAGAACGCAACCATTTGCAGTGTTTCAATTAATGCTTGAATGATTTGTTCCGAATTAACTAGCATGTGCGGTCACTTCCTTTATGTTGACTTTTTGCTGCTGAATAAAATTAAGAGCCTTTATAATTTCTTTATCACTGCCCTGGAACTCCACAATCAAATTCCCGAATGGAATTCCCTGAAGCTCGGTAATATTGCCGAACAGAACGTTGACATGGATATCAAACTTCTTTGACAGCTGTGAAAGCAGCGGTTCGCCTGCTGATTTACCGACGAAGTTGATACGGAATACCTTTTGCAGTCCTGAATGTCCCTCAATGATTCTTCTGACGGAATCCGGAATATTGTCATTCATGATGGTACTGACAAAATTCCTTGCTGTTACTGTTTTAGGAGCAGAGAAGACTTCAAAGACAGTGCCTTCCTCGATGATTCTTCCATCCTCGATGACAGCAACCTTGTCACAAATCTCCCTGATGACCGACATTTCATGTGTGATAATCAAAATCGTAATGTTGTACTCTTTGTTGATCTTTTTCAGAAGCTGAAGAATCGAACTTGTCGTCTGCGGGTCAAGGGCAGAAGTCGCTTCATCACAAAGCAGGATCTTCGGCTGTGTTGCCAGTGCCCTGGCAATGCCGATCCGCTGCTTCTGGCCGCCTGAAAGCTGGTCTGGATAATTATCTGCCTTATCAGCAAGACCGACAAAGTCGAGAAGCTGATGGACGCGTTCTTTTATTTTCGGCTTCGGAACCTTTCCAAGAATGAGAGGCATTGCGACATTTTCAAATACTGTCTTAGAGTTTAAGAGATTGAAATGCTGGAATACCATCCCGATATTCCTTTTAATCTCCCGGACCTCTTTTACTGAAAGGGAAGTCATGTCACAGCCATCCACAATCACCCGCCCGGATGTTGGCTTTTCCAATAGATTCACACAGCGGATCAGGGAACTTTTTCCTGCGCCGCTAAAACCAATCACTCCAAATATCTCTCCTTCTTTGATTTCCAGATCAATCCCATTTAGTGCCGCTACCTTGTTCCCGCGGCTTTCATAAACCTTTTCTACTTTCTCAAACGTAATCAACTGTTTTCCTCCTTTATAGATGCATAAAAAAAACCTCTTCCCGGAAACAGGAAGAGGTCATGCCACAATGAATACTGGACAACATCTCTTCTTATCTCCCAAGCTATTGCTTGCTGGATTTGGCACAGTCCTCCATGTGAGTCCGCTGCCGAGGCTTCATAGGGCCAGTCCCTCCGCCTCTCTTGATAAGAAAGTATCGATATGGAATTGTAGGTGGAGATATTTTTGAAAAACAAAAAGTCCCCTTCAGAAAGAAGAGGACATTAAATAAAAAGGTCAGCCTCTTCTTATCTGTCAAGCTATTGCTTGCTGGATTTGGCACAGTCCTCCAAAGGAGTCCGCTGCCGAGGTGTCATAGGGCCAGTCCCTCAACCTCTCTTGATAAGAAAGTAACGAATATTGAGTTGTAAATCTTGTTTATTACTTTACTGTGTCGCAGAGAGTGTGTCAATCATTTTATGGAATTAATTTTGAGAAAATGGAAAATGGGAAAATTGGATTAGATGATAAATTAATAGGTAGGCCGTTGCGGAAAGTTTGCAAAGTTATCTGAACTACAGACAAGAAAGGCGAATAAATTACTCTTAAAGTCCGTTCATATATGTAGGAAATTTACGATTAGAAATGGAACATGCCGGTTACAGGGATGCCTCTTTGATTATTGCAGCCGCGTGCCTTGCCCGCCGAAAACTGCTTATCAGTGCTTCCGCAGAGGGGGGTAGCCCGGCTGGCTAAATAAATACGTGATATTGAAAGACGTTTTTAATGACATATACGAGGAGTATTTAGAGTTCTTACATGAAAAAAGGCACATGTGACAAAGTAACAAAAATGGTTTATACAAGGAACTACTGAAAGATCAAATATATTAAAATTCGCTGATGGAAAGAAACCTATTCTTAAATACTATTATGCAGCTAGTATCAGATTGAAGGAGCCCAAAATAATTAGCTAGTCTTCATTTATTTTCCTATTAAGCACCTAACATAGAACTAAAGTAAGGATTTTAAAAAATTGAAAAATTTAATTTGCATTAATCCTATCTGCATGGTAGGATTTAATCCAACGAAAGCCAACTGCCCAAATAAAAAATTCCTTTTAACGTTTTCTTGCCATCAAGAAATCCATTAATTCGCATAATAGCAATGCATTCCTGGGCAGATTTTCATTTAGGGGGGCGGAGCCGCTTGAAAACAGAGGAGAAGGAAGAACTCTATAAAGTTCTCGAAAACATGTTGGAAACATTAAAGTTTGGATCAATCACATTGGTTGTCCAGGATGGCAGGATTGTCCAAATTGAGAAAAATGAAAAGGTTCGTCTCCAATCAAATAAAAATCGCTGACTAGAAAACTAGAGGCGGTCTCCATCAATTCCTGATGGGAGACTGCCTTTTTTTATTGAAATGGGAGGATTGAAGTGATGACATCTGCTGTGACTTTTGAAAAGTGGAATCAAATTTCCGGGGATTTTACTTACGATGATGAGATTAAAGGGGCTCGTTCTGTACTGGAATGGGCGTATAACAGTTATCCAGAAGAGGAGATTGTCTATGCTTCCAGCTTCGGAGCAGAAGCAATTGTCTTGATAGATATCATCCGGAAAATTAAAAAAGATGCTCATATAGTCTTTTTGGATACAGGGCTGCACTTTCCAGAGACCTATGAGGTCATAAACCAAATCCAGGCGCGCTATCCGGATTTGAGGATTGAGAAAAAGGAACCAGAGATGAGTCTTGATGAACAGGCAGCGCAATATGGTTCTGCACTTTGGCTCAGGGACCCCAACCAATGCTGCAATATCCGCAAGGTCATTCCTTTGCAAAGAACGTTGACAGCAAAACAAGCATGGATATCTGGCCTGCGCCGGGAACAGTCACCTACAAGGGCGAATACTGAATTTATCAACAAGGATGAGAAGTTCAAGAATATCAAAATTTGTCCATTGATTCATTGGAGTTGGGATGATGTCTGGAAATATATCCGCGACAATGATCTCCCATACAATGTCTTACATGATCAACAGTACCCAAGCATTGGCTGTTTTCCATGTACCAAGCCTGTCAATTCTGCAGGAGATTCACGTGCTGGCCGTTGGTCAGGGAGTGGAAAAACGGAGTGCGGGCTGCATGTCCGCTAAAGGAGGCATAGTACATTGCTTACTACCATAGCCATTCTTCTTGGACTATTTTTTGCCATGAACATAGGTGGGAGCGGAGCAGCCGCTTCCATGGGGATTTCTTACGGTTCAGGGGTCGTCAAAAAAGGATTGGGATTGCTGCTGTGCAGTATCGCTGTCTTTTTGGGGGCCTGGCTTGGCGGCGGCGAGGTAGTTAAAACGATTGGGAGCGGGATTGTTCCAGAGAGCACTTTTACTGCACAAATAGCCTTGATCGTTATCGCGTCTGCAGCTTTGTCGTTATTTTTGGCAAATATTTTCGGCATCCCCCTGTCAACTAGTGAAGTAGCTGTTGGGTCCGTCGTGGGTGCAGGGCTTGTCTACCAATCTGTATTCGCAGGCAAGCTTTTCTGGATTATGTCTTTCTGGCTCGTCACACCAATAATTGCCTTTGTACTAGCGATTATCGCTTCCAATTTTCTAAAACAAAAACGCGTTAAAAACTGGGTAGAGGCACCGAAAGCTGCCCCAATCCTATCAATCCTGGTCGTGTTTATGGGACTTTTCGAAGCCTTTTCTGCCGGAATGAACAATGTGGCTAATGCGGTTGGCCCGCTGGTCGGTGCAGGCATTTTATCAACCGGCAATGGGATTTTCTGGGGAGGCCTGTTCGTCGGATTTGGTGTTCTCCTGTTCGGAAGGCGTGTCCTCGAAACAAATGGAAAGAAAATTACGAAGCTCCGCCTGGAAGAGGGCTGTATTATCTCCGGTACCGGTGCCACCATCGTAGTCCTGGCATCGTTGTTTGGGATCCCTGTCCCGCTTACGCAAATTACCACTTCTTCTATTATCGGGATTGGATTTACGAAGGAAGGACTAAAGGTTTTAAAAAAGGATATTGTTGTCCGTATGCTGACGATTTGGATTGTTTCACCCGTCCTGTCGATGATCCTGACTTATACGCTTATCCAATTAATCATTGAGCATAATGGTTACCCGATCGTCGCCATGGCAGGAGTGGTCATTTCCGTTTTCGGAGTTCTCTCTTTGATGAAGGGGCAGAATCGGCAGATCAAAGTACAGCAGGAGACATTAAAAATAAAGTAAAGAAAGGTTGATTATCTTGTCATCTTTGCCAAAACCACATGGGGGAAAGCTGATTCAGGCCTTTGACCCATCCTATGAGCTGACTCATATCAAAAAAGAACTTGAAATCGATGCGATTGCCTTAAGTGACCTTGAATTGATCGGTATTGGGCTGTTCAGCCCGCTGACAGGGTTCCTGGGAAAGGAAGACTATCAATCTGTAGTTGAAAGAATGCGTCTGTCAGATGGCACTGTGTGGTCAATTCCCGTGACACTTCCTGTGTCCAGGGAAACTGCTGAAACACTTGTTGCCGGAGAAGAAATCAAGCTTGTATTTGACAATGAGGTTTACGGGGTCATTGAAGTCTCTGAATGGTTTGAGCCAGATTTGGACAGAGAGGCTCTTGAGGTGTATAAAACGCAGGAGATTGCCCATCCGGGAGTGAGAAGGCTTTACGAAAGAGGGCAGGTCTACGTTGCCGGAAAGGTCATTCTTGTGAAGAAGTCTGAGAAAGGCGTATTCGGAGATGTGTGGCTGGAGCCTAAGGAAACACGAGCATTGTTTGAAGAGAAAGGCTGGAAAACAGTCGTTGGGTTCCAAACAAGAAATCCAATTCACAGGGCACATGAATACATTCAAAAGGCAGCCCTGGAAACAGTCGATGGCCTTTTCGTCAACCCTCTAGTCGGCGAAACGAAGTCTGATGATATACCTGCAGATATCCGTCTGAAAAGCTATAAAGTTTTGCTGGATAACTATTATCCGGAAAAGCGTGTCCACCTCGGTGTTTATCCTGCTGCCATGCGCTATGCAGGGCCAAGGGAAGCAATTTTTCATGCCATCGCCCGTAAAAACTTTGGCTGCACTCACTTCATTGTCGGACGTGACCATGCCGGTGTGGGGAATTATTACGGAACCTATGATGCACAGCTTATTTTCAGTGAATTCAAGGAAGAGGAGCTTGGCATAAAGCCTCTTTTCTTCGAACATAGCTTTTACTGCAATAAATGCGAAGGGATGGCTTCTGATAAAACATGCCCGCACAGCAAGGAGGACCGGGTCATTCTCTCTGGTACAAAAGTGAGGGAATTGCTCCGCTCCGGAACACTGCCGCCATCCACTTTCAGCCGGAAAGAGGTAGTCGAAGTGCTGATTGAAGGGATGAAGGAAAAAAGCCATGCATAAGGAGGATACACAATGACGAAGGCAACGAATATTACTTGGCATACTGCCACTGTAAATAAACAAGACCGGCGTGCCAAAAACGGACATGGAAGCTGTGTATTATGGTTTACCGGGCTGTCCGGATCAGGAAAATCTTCGATTGCCAATGCTGTATCAGGTGAATTGTTCCGAAGGGGTTTCAATGAATATGTCCTCGATGGCGATAATATCCGCCATGGCCTTAATCGCGACCTGGGCTTTTCGGATCATGACCGGACAGAGAACATCAGGCGGATCGGAGAGGTAGCAAAATTGTTTATTGATAGCGGGGCTATTGTGACGACTGCGTTCATTTCCCCCTTCAAGACAGACCGTGATCAGGTTCGCGCCCTGTTTGAAGAAGGAGAGTTTATCGAAGTTTTCGTCAGCTGTCCTCTGGAGGAGTGTGAACGGCGTGACCCCAAGCAGCTTTATGCGAAAGCAAGAAGGGGTGAAATCAAGGATTTTACAGGCATCAATTCTCCATATGAGGAACCGGCAGATCCGGAAATTACGATTCGCTCTGACCTTCTGTCTGTAGATGAAGCCGTCACAGAAATACTTGGGTACCTCCAATCGAAAAACATACTAAACCCACAGCAGTAGAAAGGATGTGAAGCTATGGATGGCAAGGTTTATTTAGTAGGTGCGGGTCCCGGTGATCCCGATTTGATAACGGTAAAAGGATTAAGGTGTCTGCAAAAAGCTGATGTCATCCTTTATGACCGGCTTATCAATCCCGAATTATTGAAGCATGCAAAAGAAGGCGCTAAATTGGTTTATTGCGGGAAATTGCCAAACTATCACACTATGAAACAGGAAACCATCAATCACTTCCTCGTAAAATATGCCAAAAAAGGGCTACAGGTTGTCCGCTTGAAAGGCGGCGATCCATTTGTCTTCGGACGAGGTGGGGAAGAAGCCGAGGAATGCCGGAAGAACGATGTCCAATTTGAGGTTGTCCCGGGCATAACATCCGGCATTGCCGCTTCAGCCTATGCAGGCATTCCAGTCACACATCGCACCTTGAGCAAAAGCTTCGCCTTTATTACCGGCCATCAGGCAGGTGACGTTGCTGCTGAACACCAATGGTCCCATCTGGCAAAGGCAGTTGATACTATTTGTGTCTATATGGGTGTGTCGCATCTTTCAACCATTGTGAAGCAATTAATCGAGTTCGGAAAATCCCCGCAAACTCCAATTGCTCTTATTCATTGGGGTACTTTAAGTGACCAGAAAAGCGTCGTGGGAACTCTTGAGACTATTGAAGAAAAGGTGAGAGAGTCAGAGATTTCAAACCCAAGCATGATCGTAATCGGGGAAGTTGTACGCCTGCACGATAAATTGAACTGGGTTCAGGAAGAAATTGCCCCCAATCTGCCGGTTGTCCACGGGTAAGCACTTAAAGGAGGACATATCCATGAAGGCTATTCTTTATATTGGGCATGGCACCCGTTCCAAAAAGGGAGCATGCGAAGCAAAAGCCTTCATACAGAGAGTCATGGACCGGATTGATGTTCCCATTCAGGAGATCAGCTTCCTGGAACTCACCGATCCATTGATTGCGGAAGGCTTCGCGCGCTGTGTGGAAAGAGGAGCGACAGAAATCACAGTTGTTCCTCTGTTTCTGCTGGCAGCAGGGCATATCAAAAAAGATATCCCTATGGTGCTGGGTTCCTTACAGGAAAAATATCCGCAAATTAACATAGCTGTGAAGGATCCATTTGGCGTACAGGGGAGCATCCTTGACGGAGTTGCGGAGCTAGTATCTGCCATCGCAGACGGAGTGGACCCTATGGATCGATTATTGATAGTCGGAAGGGGGAGCAGTGATCCGGCAATCCAAGCTGACTTTTCGGCAATTGCTGAAGGACTTAAGGCACGGCTTGGTATTGGCCATGCAGCAGTATGCTATCTTGCGGCAGCTAAACCGGCTTTGGATGATGGGCTGGAAGCAATTACCGAGGAAGACGGAGGCAGAGTGATCGTCGTACCTTATCTATTATTCTCCGGGCTTCTTATGGCAGAAATAGATCGAAAGGTTTCACGGCTTAAAAGGCAGGGACGGGAAATTATACATACCTCCCCTTTAAGCAGCCACCAGATTATTGAAGATATGGTCATTGCCCGGGCGTTCGAATGAACATTGCTTATGAGGGGAACAAACCCAGCATTTCATTAAAGAGGGGAATCCTATTGGGTTCGCAGAACGAGATTTCCCTTTTTCAACAGGCTCTAATTACGCATTATGAACTGCACGCTATAATTTTAAATTTTCCGAGGTGATTTTTTTGCAGCTTAAGGTTACAAACAGCCCGTTCAATCAGGAGCAGACCGAACTGCTAAACAGGCTGTTGCCGACATTGTCAGAAGCACAAAAACTATGGCTTAGCGGATACTTCGCAGCCGTACAATCTGCCGCAGCAGACGGGGCCGCTGAAGGCCAGGAAAATCCGACAGCGGCTGCGCCTGCTCGTTCCAGGGAAGTGACGATTCTTTATGGGTCACAGACTGGCAACACACAGTCTCTTGCAAAAAAGGCAGGCAAAGCGCTTGAAGGAAACGGTTTTAAAGTTGTGGTTTCTTCGATGAGCGATTTTAAAACTAATGCTTTAAAGAAGGTCGAAAACCTGCTTATTTTAGTCAGTACCCATGGGGAAGGAGATCCCCCTGATAATGCCCTGTCTTTCCACGAATTTCTCAATGGAAGGCGTGCACCCAAGCTCGAGGGAGTCAACTATTCGGTACTTTCCCTGGGTGACAGCTCGTATGAATTCTTTTGCCAGACAGGGAAAGAATTTGATGTCAGGCTGGAAGAATTGGGCGCCACCCGAATATACCCGCGTGTTGACTGCGATGTTGATTTTGATGAGCCGGCAGCGGAGTGGATTGATGGGATTCTTAATTCTTTGAATGAATTGGGTGGAGAAAGTGTCCGCGGGCAAGCAGCTGCCACGCTAGAAGTGGCCGAATCGGCATACTCCCGGACAAACCCGTTCAAAGCTGAAGTACTGGAAAATATCAATTTAAATGGACGCGGCTCCAATAAAGAAACACGCCATATTGAGTTATCGCTTGAGGACTCTGGCCTCACATACAAGCCGGGTGACAGCCTCGGGATTTATCCTGATAACGATCCAGCGCTTGTCGCTGAACTTCTTGACACTCTGACATGGGATCCTGAAATAAAGGTGACAGTCAATAAACAAGGAGAGTCTCTTACTTTAAAAGAGGCATTAACCACTTATTTTGAAATAACGGTTTTGACCAAGCCGCTGTTGGAAAAAGCAGCAAAACTGACCGCAAACCAGGAATTGCATGATCTTGCAGCCCCAGACAATAAAGAAAAACTGAACTCCTATTTATATGGGCGGGATCTGCTTGATTTGGTCCGTGATTTTGGCGTCTGGGGAAATTCTGCCGAGGAATTTGTTTCAGTTTTACGGAAAATTCCACCCCGTCTATATTCGATTGCGAGCAGCCTTGCTGCCAATCCAGATGAAGTGCATCTGACAATCGGTACAGTCAGGTATGAGACACATGAACGGGAAAGGAAAGGTGTCTGCTCCACTTTATGCGCTGAGCGAATTAACGCTGGAGATACTTTATCCGTTTTTATTCAGCAAAATGACAATTTCAAGTTGCCGGAAGATCCTGAAACACCAATTATCATGGTTGGCCCGGGGACGGGAGTTGCTCCGTTTCGCGCCTTCATGCAAGAGCGTGAAGAATCGGGAACTCAGGGGAAATCATGGCTTTTCTTCGGTGACCAGCATTTTGTGACTGATTTCCTTTATCAAACCGAATGGCAGAGATGGATGAAACAGGGAGTCCTGACCAAAATGGATGTGGCATTTTCTCGAGATACAACAGAAAAGGTATATGTCCAGCACCGTATGCTTGAAAACAGCAAAGAGCTGTTTAGATGGCTTGAAGAAGGAGCGGTGGTTTACATTTGCGGTGATGAGAAAAACATGGCCCATGATGTCCAGAAGACTTTTATAAAAATCATCCAAACAGAGGGAAGCATGCCTCTTGAGCAAGCAGAAGCCTACCTGGCTGACTTGCAGCAGCAGAAACGATATCAAAGAGATGTTTATTGATCTTTGCCAAGAAAGGAGAAGTACAACATGGAAAAACAAACCTTAAAAGCCCCTTCCGGCCCGCCCAGTGATGTGGAGCGAATAAAGGAAGAAAGCAATTATCTGCGGGGAACGCTTGCGGAATCGATGATTGAACCGATTAGTGCAGGGATTAATGAGGATGATAACCGCCTGATGAAGTTCCATGGCAGCTATCTGCAGGATGACAGGGATCTTCGCAATGAGCGGCAAAAGCAGAAGCTGGAGCCTGCTTACCAGTTCATGCTTCGGGTCCGGCTGCCTGGCGGGGTTGCGTCGCCTGCACAATGGCTTACATTGGATGATCTCTCCGAGAGATATGGTAACGGTACTTTAAAACTGACAACCCGGCAAACGTTCCAGATGCATGGGATTTTAAAATGGAATATGAAAAGCACAGTCCAGGAAATCCATGCCTCCCTTTTGGATACAATTGCTGCATGCGGTGATGTAAATCGTAACGTAATGTGCAACTCGAACCCTTACCAGTCGGACATTCATGCAGAAGTATTTGAATGGTCAAAACGGCTGAGCGATGATTTGCTGCCGAAAACCACTGCGTACCATGAATTATGGCTCGACGGTGAAAAGGTCGCGTTTACACCAGACACGGAAGCAGTTGAACCGATGTACGGCCCCACTTACCTGCCACGGAAGTTCAAAATTGGAATTGCAGTTCCTCCATCAAATGATGTGGATGTTTTTTCGCAGGACCTGGGCTTCATTGCAATCGTGGAAGACGGCAAGCTGACGGGCTTCAATGTAACAATCGGCGGAGGTATGGGCATGACGCACGGGGATAAAGCAACATATCCCCAACTTGGAAAGATCATCGGCTTTTGCACACCTGAGCAAATTTATTCTGTGGCGGAAAAAGTGATTACAATACAGCGGGACTATGGAAACCGTTCGGAACGCAAAAACGCCCGCTTTAAATATACGGTGGATCGACTCGGTCTGGAAACAGTCAAGACCGAACTCGAAAACCGGCTGGGATATTCCCTGGAGGCAGCAAAACCGTATAAATTCGACAATAATGGCGACCGATATGGCTGGGTGGAAGGCGTTCAAGGGAACTGGCATTTTACCTTGTTTGTTGAGGGCGGCCGGGTAGCTGATTATGAGGGATACCAACTTAAAACAGGTTTGCGTGAAATTGCTAAAGTACACACAGGTGAATTCCGATTGACGCCTAACCAGAACCTCATCATCGCCAATGTATCCAGCAGGAAAAAGAAAGAAATTGAAAATCTGATTGAACAATTCGGCCTTACAGATGGAAAGTATGTTTCGGCCCTGCGGAGGAATTCAATGGCATGCGTTGCCCTGCCGACATGTGGACTGGCGATGGCCGAAGCAGAGCGCTATTTGCCCCGTCTCATCGATAAAATTGATGAGATTGTCGATCAAAATGGACTGAGGGATGAAGAGATTACCATCCGGATGACCGGATGCCCGAATGGCTGTGCCCGCCATACCCTTGGAGAGATTGCCTTTATCGGCAAAGCACCCGGCAAATACAATATGTATCTCGGCGCAGCCTTTGATGGCAGCAGGCTAAGCAAAATGTACCGTGAAAATATAGGTGAAGAGGAAATTCTCCGTGAATTACAGATTCTTTTAACACGCTATGCGAAGGAGCGGTTCGCAGGTGAGCACTTCGGTGACTTTACCGTCCGTGCAGGCATCGTGGAAGCAGTCACAGACGGAACGAATTTTCATGACTGAAAGCGCAGGACTGGAACAGGAATTTTTGATGTGCATAACAAAGTATTGAAATAGGAAAAGCCGCGGCTATATGCCGCGGCTTTTTCATGATATCTTACTGGACGTGTTTTTAACTATAAAGTAATGACAATCGGACCGTTTTTGGTAAGGATGATGGTATGCTCACATTGTGCAACAAAGCTGTTTTCTGTTACATAAGTCCACTCGTCATTTTCATTTTGGAAAACTTCTTCCTCCCGAGTTGAAATGAATGGTTCAAAAGCGATGACCATTCCTTCTTTTAAAAGCTCGTCATCCCATGGTTCATGGTAATTGTAGATATGGTCAGGCGCCTCATGAATCGTACGGCCAATCCCATGTCCTGTGAGGTTTTTGATCACTGTCAGTCCGTTTTTCCTGGCAGTCGCGATAACGGCCTTTCCAAGTCCGCTTTTCTTTGAACCAGGCTTTGCTTTTTTCAGTCCTGCTTCAAAGGCCTCTACAGCTGTTTCACATACCTTGGTTAAAATCGGATCGCCTTCGCCAACGACAATGGATATGCCTGTATCGGCAAAATAACCATTCTTCGAACCCGAAACGTCGATATTAACGATATCGCCTTCTTTGATTACACGGGTCCCTGGAATGCCATGGGCCACTTCCTCATTAACACTTATGCAAGTATATCCCGGAAAATTATATTCACCCTTAGGAGCGGAAATCGCGCCATGCTGCTCAAATAAAGCGCCAGCTATTTCATCAAGTTCCTTAGTTGTAATGCCTGGAACGGTCTTTTGCACCAATTCCTCACGTATCAAGGCAACGATTCTGCCAATTTCCTTCAATCCGTTAAAATCTTCTTCTGTTTTTGCAATCATGATATGTTCCTTTCCAAACATCGAATTAAAAACTCTACGATTAGATTATCCTTTTTGAATATGAAAATCCATCCTTTAGGTTTGAGGATAGGGTGGATTGATTAAATCATACACCTATTCCAATTCTTGAAAACGATAACAACATGACAATATCAATATTCTCAGCCGTAAAACAAAATCTAAAAAATTGGTACCATAAGCAAAATTCCATGGCTTATAAATGTAAGCCCTTTTTTTTATGATTAAGGTACAAGAAAGACAAAGCAACTGAAGGTGGTGAAGAAATGGAAGTCAAGATCCAGCAGCCAGTCGAACAACAAGTCAGTGACACCATAATTGTTAAGGCTACAAAAAAAGAAAAATACAAGAAAATTAAAAAGACAATCATTTCTCAAAAGTATTTACAAACGATGGCTCTTCTCGGTGTAGTTTGGATGTTCATCTTTAACTATATCCCAATGTATGGGTTGATTATCGCCTTTAAGGAATACAGCATCATTAATACAATCTCAGAAGCACCTTGGGTAGGTTTGATGCAGTTCAAGGAATTCATTCAGGATGAAAATTTTTGGATTGTTTTGAAAAATACATTAGGTATCAGCCTGATTAAATTGATCATTGGTTTCCCGCTTCCAATTATTTTTGCTCTTTTGCTAAATGAGCTAACTTCTATGAAACTCAAGAAAGCAGTCCAGACAATATCTTACTTGCCGCACTTTATTTCATGGGTGGTACTTGGAGGGATTTTGACTACTTGGCTAGCTGATATCGGTGTTATAAATGATATCTTGCTGGGTTTGGGGTTGATCAGTGAACGCACGAACTTCCTTGCAGAACCAGATAACTTCTGGGCAATCGTCATTCTTTCTGATATCTGGAAAGAACTTGGATGGTCGGCGATCATATATCTTGCAGCTATTGCTGGTGTATCGCCAGAACTGTACGAATCGTCAACGATTGACGGAGCAAATCGCTTTCAAAAAATGTGGCATGTTACCTTGCCGTCGATTCGCCCGACGATCACAATCCTGTTCATCCTTGCTGTAAGCGGTGTCTTGAATTCAAACTTCGACCAAATCTTGATTTTGAGAAACTCGTTGAATGAGAGCGCCAGCAATGTAATTGACATTTACGTCTATCAGATGGGACTTCAGAACGCCCGCTACTCCTACGCAACAGCAGTCGGGTTATTGAAAGCGATCATTGCCTTCATCCTGCTCCTGTCTGCCAACAAGATTACGAAGAAACTGAATGGAACATCTTTATTCTAAGGGGGTGGGGTTGTGTTTAAGCTTTTTAAACGGAACCGGCGAACAACGAGCGAATACATTTTTGACAACGTTAACATTCTAATCATGCTTTTTATCTGTGCCATCACCATTTATCCGATTTGGTACGTTCTCGTTAATTCACTGAATGACGGGGTTGATGCTATGAAGGGCGGGATATACTGGTGGCCGCGAGAGTTCACATTTGAGAATTATAAAGCTGTGTTTAATACCCCTGGTATCGTTACTTCTTTTGGGGTAACAGTAGCAAAAACAGTTATCGGCACATTCACTCATGTATTCTTTACAGCCATGGTTGCTTATGCCATTTCAAGACGAGACCTTTACGGCAGGAACTTCTACATGCTCGTAGGTGTCATCACCATGTTTTTCAGCGGTGGATTGATTCCTTACTTCCTATTAATCAGGGATCTTGGTTTGTTTGATAACTTCCTAGTATATATCATTCCAACGATGTTCAACTTCTTCCATCTGATCATCTTTGTATCCTTCTTTAGGGAATTGCCAACTTCTCTGGAGGAAGCAGCAAAAATAGATGGAGCAAATGACTTTATGATTTTTATAAAAGTAATCATTCCTCTGTCAATGCCGGTTATTGCAACCATTGCATTGTTCCAGGGAGTCTATCAGTGGAACGACTATTTTGCCGGGGTCATCTTTGTGAATAATCCAGATCTGCAGCCAATCCAGACCTATTTATACAAGGTTGTTGCTGAATCCAGTTCCAACCAGATGATGACGAATGCAGCAGGGTCGATTGCAACCAAGACAGTAACATCCCAGTCTATCAAACTGGCAACGATGGTCGTAACAACACTGCCAATTATGTTAGTCTATCCATTCCTGCAGAAGTACTTTGTAAAAGGAATGCTGATTGGTTCAGTAAAAGGTTGATCTCTTATATTTCGATTTAAATTTTTCTTCAACTGAAGAAATTTAAATATCAGGCTTCATTATCGAATGTCTTGCTTTATGTGTGAAGGATACCCCCTTCTGATCTTGGGAAAGGCTGGCACTTAGGAAAAAAGCCTTTCCCGCTCTTTCAAAGCAGTGTACATTTAATAATGTGGCCCAAAATAACGCAAAAGAGAGAGGGTCAAAAATGAGGAGAAAATTCATTACCAAAGGCTTTTCACTATTGCTTGTTCTATCATTGGTTTTAGCACTTTTTTCTGGCTGTTCCAGTAAGACAAATGAAAACGCTTCCGATGAAAAGGAAACAGACAAACCAAAAGCTTCAGCTGATGCACCTGGCTGGCAGTCCAACAAAGAGCCAATTACTTTTGACTGGTATGTTAACTTTTCCTGGTTCGCACATAAATGGGGCGACGATGTGGTTTCCAAATATGTAACAGATAAAACTGGTGTCTCTGTCAACTTCATCTCACCAGCAGGAAACGAAGCGGAAAAAATGAATACGATGATTGCGTCTGGAAAGCTTCCGGATTTCATTACAATTGGCTGGTGGGAAGATGCAGTCAAGAAGATGGTTGAAGGTGAACTTGTCCTCCCGCTAAATGAACTTGCCGACCAGTATGATCCATATTTCTTCAAAGTAGCAGATAATGCGAAAATCGAATGGTATAAGCAAGAAGATGGCAACACTTACGGTTATCCAAATGCATCATCTTCTCCAAAAGATTTCGATAAGTATAAAGACCTTAAGCCATCCAACCAGACATTCCTGGTGAGAAAAGATATGTATGAAGCAATCGGCAGCCCTGATATGAGCACTCCTGAAGGGTTCCTTAAGGCACTTGAAGCTGCAAAGGAAAAATTCCCTGAAGTGAACGGCGCACCGCTGATTCCATTCGGACTGAATGAGTTTACTGATGTAGGAAACACTTCCCTTGAAGCATACCTGCAAAACTTCCTTAATATTCCGATGGAAAAAGACGGAAAGGTTTACGACCGCAGCCAGGACCCTGAATATCTTGCATGGTTAAAAACTTTCAGAGAAGCAAATGACAAAGGGCTTCTTGCAAAGGACATCTTCATCGATAAGCGTCCGCAAATGGAAGAAAAGATTTCACAAGGCAGATACTTCGCAATGCTTTACCAGCGCAGTGACCTTGCAGCGCAACAACACGCACTATATGCAAAAGATCCGAACTCAGTATATATTGCAGTTGACGGACCAGCTAACTCAAAAGGAGACGCACCTGCCCTTGCTGGCGACAGCATCTCAGGCTGGACAGTAACATTGATTTCAAAAGATGTAAAAGATAAAGAAAGAGCAATTCAGTTCCTGACTTACCTTATCAGTGAAGAGGGACAAAAGGACCTTTACATGGGTAAAGAGGGCGAAACGTACGATATGGTGAGTGGAAAACCTGAATTCAAGCCAGAAGTATTAGACTTACTGAACAAGGACCGTGCAGCATTTGACCAGCAGTATGGAGCTTCATTCAAATACTGGATGCTGATGGATACAAACATGAGCCTTGAGTGGGCACCGCCTGCTTCTGAGCCATTCAAGCAAATGGAAGACTGGACAAAAGGAAAGACAGTCAGCTATGCGGAATTTGACGGCATCAGCCCGACTGGAACTTCTGCAGAAGGTGTAGCAGCAAGCAAAATCGCACAGGAATGGGGCAAGACACTTCCTAAGCTTCTGCTGGCTAAATCTGATAAAGAGTTCGATAAAATCTTCGAAGGATTCCTTAAGAAACGTGATTCTTTCGGCTATGAAAAAGTAGAAAAATATCAGCAAGGAATTTATGAAAAGAACAAAGAAAAACTGGATTCAGCAAAATAAATAAAGACTTAAAAGACTGTTCCCTTTAGAATGAAAATTCTTGAAGGGGCAGTCTATTCCTGCTTTTAGATTGGCAGTCTGATAATCTTCAATATATTGAAACACTTTAGCACGCTAAGTATATAACTAAGAGATATAATTTCTGTATGGAGAAAATGATAGGTGTGATTATATGGGTTTTTTAAAAAAATTGAAAGATGCCGCTAATTGGCTGGATCGACTCTCCCTGCAGCAAAAGCTGATTGCCTTATATATTATCATTATCATTATTCCTATCATCATTTTCATCTCTATCTATTCAAGTAATGTGTATGACAGGGCAATGAATGAAATCAGGGTCAAAAACGAAAATGCTCTGGAAATCGAGAAAATCCATATAAAAAACAATATTGAATCAATGAGGCGGACGGCCCAGATGGTCGTTTCGGACATAGAATTCATTGACTTTGTCAAAAGCAGGAACGAAGCAAATATTGATCAGCTAATTGATTTCAGAATGAACGAGCTTTCAAATGTCACCAGGCTTCAGGCTAATAACCCAGCCATTGAAAATATCAGATTGTATACCACCAATCCATATATAACCGAGATGTGGCCGATTCTCTTTAAAGAGGAGCGAATCATGAAAAAGCCATGGAGAGAAGAAGTGATCAACAGGAATGGTATGGAGGTGTGGTGGTTCGACCAGCAGACAGATGATGTACTTGAAAGACTTCCATCGCAAAATACAGCGAAAATTTCCTTGTTGCGTGAACTGGATTACCCAAAGGATGAGCATTTAGGCATTATCGAAATAAATATGTTCCTTAAAAACTTTTTCCCTAAAATGTTCGGCACTATGCAGGACCCTGATTCGGTCTATATCGTCATTGATAAAGATAACAACCTGATCAGGAATTTCCAACACACGTTTTTTGAAGATGAGGGAATTGATACTGAAGATCTTAAACGGAAATTCAGCCAGTCAAAACATGAGGGCACGGGCAGTTTTCAATTTGAAAACAAAGAAACTCCCTATCTTGTCATCACTGCCTATATTGATGATTTAGATGCATATTTGCTAAATGTCATTTCCCTTGAAGGCCTTTATGCTGAAACAGCCAAAACTAGGAATGTTATTTTTAGCGGAATTATCTTTCTTGTTATTATTCTTTCTTTTGTCACCTATGTTTTGGTTTTGCTGCTCTTGAAGAAAATGTACAAATTAAAAGATTCAATGAAGAGGGTAGAGCAAGGCGACTTTTCGGTAGATGTGGATGTTGATGGACAAGATGAGATTTCGGAGCTGGCATTTCATTTTAAAAGCCTCCTTGGCAAAATGAATGGATTGATCGCCGAAGCTGTCAATAAACAGGCAACTGCCAAGGAAACAGAATTAAGGGCTCTGAAAACCCAAATTGATTCACATTTCCTTTATAACACTTTGGAAAACATCAAGATGATGGCAGAAATAGAAGGAGAGTATGCTATATCTGATGCAGTGACCTCCCTTGGGGAAATGATGCGCTATAATCTTAAATGGAAAAATGATTTTGTGATTCTTGAAGAAGAACTGAATTATATAAAAAATTACGTGGACATTATGAATCTCCGTTTGGATGGACTGCTAACCTTGAATATTGATGTGCCCCATGAACTGCTTGACCAGGAAGTACTGAAAATGTCACTGCAGCCAATCATTGAGAATGCCATTAAGCATGGAATCATCCCTAACGACAAGAAAGCACAGGGAATACTGCAGGTGAGTGCGAGGTACTCCGCTGATTATGTCATTATTGAAATAAAGGATAATGGAGTAGGGATGACAGCTGAAGAGTATGAAATCCTAAATAAATCCATCCAGGCAGGACAGGGAGGTCAAAGTCCTGGTTCTAAAGGTGGAAATGGCATTGGAGTCCATAATGTGAATGAGAGAATCCAGCTTTACTATGGGACAGAGTACGGAGTATTGGTTTCTAGTGTTAAAGGCGAATTCACGATGGTGACTGTAACATTGCCTTGCAAAATTATGAAAGGGGGCAGCCAAAGTGTATAAAGTCCTTATAGCTGATGATGAGAAAAATATTAGATTGGGCATACAGGCGATGATCAATAGAGAATATCCTGAGTTTGCAACCTCTATTGCAGGTGATGGCCAGGAAGCCCTTGAAACCATAATGGAAAATGAACCCGATATAGTCATCACTGATATTAAAATGCCGAGGCTGGATGGTATCCAGTTAATCAAGGAACTTCAACAACGGAAAATCCAATCGTCAATAGTAATCCTTAGCGGATATGATGACTTTACGTATGCCAAGGAAGCGATCAAACATAAGGTAAAGGATTACTTGCTTAAGCCTGTCAACAGAATAGAGTTATTCAAAACCTTGAATATGATCATAGAAGAAATGGAACATAGGCAGAAAATGACCTACCAGCACATGGATGAATACCGTGCCAGTCAACTGAATTACATTTTGCTAAATCCTAATATTCAACAAGAAGTTGTGGAAGATCTTTATAGGAAAATGAAAATTGAATCCTATCCTCATGGTTATTATGTAGGGATCATTGAGGCGGATGGGGATGTAGAAGGAGAGGATTTTCTCGGTAAAATTAATCAGCTGATTCTGCCAAATAACTCCACTATCCCATTTCTTGATAAAGATGGTCGAGTAACAATTATTTCAGCAGACATTGAATTATTTACCCGATTGAAAGAACACCTTGGCAGAGACAGGCATCTGGTTTTTAGCATAGGAATCAGTGAAAAGGAACAGGACTTAAGGGAATTGAAAAAGACATATGGTCAGGCAGCCACGGCCTTAAAGTATCATTTCCTTTATCCGCGCAGACAGATTATTTTATTTGAAAATGTTAAGGGAAAACCGGATGTCCCATTACTGCCGGTCGACTTGATCAATAGGATTTCTAATATGCTGGGAACTGAACGGGAAAATGAAATCAAGACCAACCTGAGACAAGTCATGGACTTCGATATCATCGCGCATAGCAATATCAGTTATCTTGAAAACCTTAACAGGGAAATAAATGATACGATTTTCAAAGGCTTCTTTAAACGCTTGGGAGACGAATCGCTTGTGACGTTTGAGCTGTTGAATAAAATAGATAATATATATAACTTTGATAGCTTCCATGAATATTTCCATGCCCTTGAAGATCTGCTGATGAGAATCCACGAATATAATAAGCAAATGAAGTCCGTCTATTCAGAGCAAAAATATATGGACCGGGCCATAGCTTATATTAGGGAGAATTACCATAAGGATTTGAATTTAGCAGTCGTCGCCAACTACATTTCTTTGAATTATTCCTATTTCAGTCATATGTTCAAGGAGTATATCGGACAAAACTTCGTGGACTATTTGAAAATGGTCAGAGTGGAGAATGCAAAAAAGCTGCTGAAGGAAAGCGATTTTAAGATACTGGAAATCAGTGAGATGGTAGGCTACAAAAACCCTAAGCAATTTGCCAGGGTGTTCCGCGAAGTAGAAGGAATATCGCCAAAAGAATATCGGGAAATGAATGGATGAAGAGGGCTTAATAGGCTCTCTTTTTTGTTTTTTTAAGTTATTGCTGAATGTCTAGATGCAGATGGCAAGATCGCAACAAAAGAATGATTTGGCACTGAAGCACTCCTAAGCAGCATCTGTAAAGTCCCATTTTGTCCGAAGCAGCTCCGTGTTCGGGCAATAGATTATCAGTGTGGCTTCACATTGTCGGAAGTCACTCCAAGTTCGGACAAGAGATCGCTGGTGGCACTTCATTTTGTCCGAAGTCATCCCAAGTTCGGACAAAAGATCGTCAGTGTGGCTTCACTTTGTCCGAAGCAGCCCTGTGTTCGGACGCAGCAAAGGACAGTTTAATAGGAGGTGTTACTACACGGATAAACACTCTTCTAAAATATTGACACCCTAAACAAAATTCTCTATCTCAAGATACATTGCTGGCAAAGGTAGAATAGGAGTTGAGATATGTTTTGTCGGGGCAATCAGTTTTTTCAGAAAGGGGCAGTTTAGGTGGAGCAAAAAAATCAGAGCGAATTAAATAAAGAAATGATGGCGCTTTCAAAAACTGATGCAAAGTGGAGCCTTGTCTGGGAAGAGACCTTTGATCTTCCTGATATAGATGAAAGTAAGTGGAATTTCGTTGAAGCTGGAACGGGGTTTGGGAATGAAGAGTCCCAGTTCTATACAAGACGGAAAGAAAATGCTCGGATTGAAAATGGCATGCTGGTCATTGAGGCGAGGAAGGAAAAGTATAACGGGATGGATTATACATCCGCCAAATTGACGACCAGAGGCAAGGGAGCCTGGACATACGGGCGATTTTCAATTCGGGCGAAGTTGCCGGAAGGTCAGGGTATCTGGCCTGCCATCTGGATGATGCCAGAGGATATGGAATTGTATACGGGATGGCCTGCCTGCGGGGAAATCGACATAATGGAGCAGATTGGCCACCAGCCAGGTACGGTCTATGGAACTCTTCACTATGGAATGCCTCACACATATACAGGAGAAAACTATACGCTTCCAGGAAACAGGAAGTTCTCGGATGATTTCCATGTTTTCACCCTTGATTGGGAACCTGGAGAGTTCAGATGGTATGTGGACGATGTCCTATATGCAAGGCAAACTGAATGGTTCAGCAAGGCCAGGGAATCAGAGAAACAGCAGCCTGGATTTGCCCCGTTTGACCGCGATTTCTACATGCAGCTTAACCTTGCTGTTGGGGGAAAGTGGCCTGGATATCCTGATGGAACAACACAGTTTCCTCAGCAAATGACAGTTGATTGCATCAAAGTATACAAAAGAGAAGAATAAACAGAGGTGAACAAATGATGATCAATTTTTCTAAGGATTTTATTTTTGGTACAGCAACATCCTCCTATCAAATTGAAGGAGCCTATCAGGAAGATGGCAGAAGCCTTTCTATATGGGACACGTTTTCCAGGACACCAGGAAAGGTCTTCAATATGGATAACGGAGATGTCGCCTGTGACCATTATCACTTATATGAAAAGGATATAGAGATTTTAAAGACACTTGGTGTGGATTCCTACCGCTTCTCGATTGCCTGGCCAAGGATTTTCCCGGAGCAGGGCAAATATAACGAAGCTGGAATGGACTTTTACAAAAAGCTTATTACACTCTTGAATGAAAATGGCATTAAGCCTGCTGTTACGCTTTACCACTGGGATTTGCCAATGTGGGCCCATGAAAAAGGCGGCTGGACAAACAGGGAATCCGTCAATTGGTTCCTAGAGTATGCTGAGAAATGTTTTGAAGAACTTGATGAGCATGTAGAAATGTGGATTACCCATAATGAACCGTGGTGCGCAGGTTTCCTTGGTTACCATCAGGGAGTCCATGCTCCAGGACATACCAATATGGAAGAGGCGGTGAAGGCAGTCCATCATATGCTTCTGTCCCATGGAGAAGCTGTTTCCCTGCTCAAAGGAAAGTTTGCTTCGAAAACTCCAATCGGGATTACGCTGAACCTGTCACCGATGTACCCGGCAAGCAATTCTGCCAATGATCAGCTCGCTGCCAATAATGCCGATGGCTACACGAACAGATGGTTCCTGGATCCAGTGCTAAAAGGATCATACCCACCGGATATGATGAACCTTTTCTCCAAATATGTTCACTCCTTCGACTTCATTCAGGAGGGCGACTTGGAGAAGATTTCGGTGGAATGTGATTTCTTTGGAATCAACTATTATAATCGCAGTCTTGTTGAATTTAACTCAGCTTCGGACTTCCTGTTCAAGAGTGCATACTCGGATTATCCAAAGACCGGAATGGGATGGGATATATCGCCTGCAGAGTTTAAAGAACTGATTCACCGCTTGCGAAAGGAGTATACGAATCTGCCCATCTATATAACTGAAAATGGCTCGGCTTTCGATGACCATGTGTCAGAGGACCACCGTGTCCATGATTCCGAGAGACAGGACTATGTTGAAAAGCATATTCGTGCGGTTGCCGAGCTTAATGAAGAGGGCATGAACATCGCCGGATATTATCTTTGGTCATTACTCGATAATTTTGAATGGGCATTTGGCTACGACAAACGTTTTGGGATTACTTATGTCGATTTCGAAACGCAGGAAAGAATCCTTAAAGATAGCGGTCACCGTTATGCAGAAATTATCAGGAACCGTTCAATTTAAATCCAATGACTTCGGAGTGATCAAAAATGGAAAGATACCGCTTTGATGAAAATCAATATTTTGTAATACAGGAATTCGAACAGGCAAAAACATTCTCAAGCTTCCTTCCTGGCCTGGCAGGGTTATACGGTATACCAATGTGGGCGTTCTATGTCAATCGCGGGCAGGGAATCGTCAGCTTTGGTGTGCAGGATAAAAATCATGCTATAACTGAATTTTTTCCCGCAAACCAGGCGTATCAAAGGGTAGCAGCTAATGGTTTCCGCACATTCATCAAGCTGAATGGAAATACCGTTTTCGAGCCATTCTCTTCGTACGGCAGCAAAAAAGACCGGAACAGAACGATGTATATAAAAGAAAATGAAATGAAGCTGGAAGAAATCAACCATCAATATGGAGTAAAAACAGTTGTAACGTACTATACGCTTCCAAATGAGAACTTTGGCGCTCTGGCAAGGAAGGTGGAAGTCGAGAACCTTTCAGAGGAACCGACTGAAATGGAGCTGCTTGATGGGCTTCCTGGGATCATCCCGTTCGGAATTGATGACGCTGCCTATAAAGCAGTCGGGAATACGCTTAAAAGCTGGATGGATGTATTCAATCTTGAAAATGGAATTCCATACTACCGAGTCCGCTCATCAACGAATGATTCGGCTGAAGTGGAAGAGGTCTCAAAGGGACATTTTTATTTAAGCTTTGATAATGAAGGTCAGCTGATCAAACCAATCGTGGATGCGGACTTGATTTTTGGTTCGAACAGTTCCTTGTCTTATCCTGATGAGTTTGAAAAAATGTCTATCCCAGAGTTATTAGCAGCTGAACCTGTAACTTCGAATAAGGTTCCTTGCGGTTTTTCCGGAATAGGCAGTGTGCTTGAACCGGGTCGGAAACTAAGCTTACATACACTGATCGGCCATACGAAGGATATTCAAATCATCAATGAAAAAGCAGCTGACATTAGAGCTGTCGGATATTTCGAAAGGAAATACGAAGAAGCGCAGAGCCTTGTTACGGAGATTACGAAGGATGTTGCAACAAAGACAGCGTCACCGCTGTTCGATGCCTATGTAAACCAGAGCTATCTTGACAATGTGCTGCGCGGCGGCTTTCCAATTGAATTGGAGACGGATGATTCAGCCTTTACTTATTATGTTTTTTCCCGAAAGCACGGAGACCTTGAGCGGGATTACAACTTTTTCTCCCTTGCTCCTGAATACTTCTCGCAGGGGAACGGCAACTTCCGTGATGTGAACCAGAACCGCAGGAATGATGTGTTTTTCCATCCTGAGACAGGAGACTACAATATCAAGCTGTTCATGAGCCTGATCCAGGCGGACGGCTATAACCCGCTCGTTGTAAAGGGAGCAAGCTTTGAACTAAAAGATCACTCTGATTGGAGATGGCTGGATGAGTTGGTCCCGGTCCAAAAGGATGCGGATTTCATTAAAAAGAAACTGAGTGGAACCTATACACCCGGCGATTTGCTTCAAACGATATCGGACAGTGACATTCAGCTTTCCTCATCACTTCCGGATTTCCTGAAAAAAGTTCTTTCACGGAGCTCCCAGAACATTGAAGCGGAGTTTGGAGAAGGTTACTGGATGGACCACTGGACTTACAATCTCGACCTGATCGAAAACTATTTGAAGGTATATCCGGAAAATAAAGCGCAGCTATTATTTAATGATTTTGGCTACAAATACTTCCACAGTCCTGTGTTTGTGAATCCGCGTTCTGAAAAATATGTCCTGGCTAATGGCAAGGTCCGCCAATACGATGCGATCACTGAATTTGGTCACCAGCAAGGTTCAGATTGGGTGAGGAGACAGGACGGTGAGTTCTTTACATCCAATCTTTACAGCAAACTGTTTTCACTGGCATTGCTGAAATTTTCTACATTGGATCCTTATGGTATGGGTGTGGAAATGGAAGCAAATAAGCCAGGCTGGAATGATTCCATGAATGGCCTGCCGGGAATATTCGGTTCAGCTATGAGTGAGACATTAGAGCTGAAGCGCCTGCTTGAATTCGTCATTGCTTCAGGAGAGGCTGCTGAACTGGATATTACTCTTCCTGCAGAAGTCGCCGATCTGGCTGAGACAGTTGTGGAGTTCCTGAATCAATTTGAAAATGGCGAACTCGATGATTACAGCTACTGGAACCATACAGCGGCTGCCCGTGAAAAATACCGCGAGTTAGTGAAAAACGGCTTTGAAGGTACGGAAAAGAATATTGAGTTACAAAAGCTTACTGCCTATGCTAAGCAAATGCTTCTTAAAACCAAAGCGGGAATTGACAAGGCAACAGAGCTTGGCAATGGGCTGATTCCAACTTATTTCTCTTTCGAAGCAGTTGACTGGGAAAAAATCGTCGATGACAGCGGAAATGAAAAACTGAATAAAAAGGGCTTGCCTTTAGTCAAGGTCAATAGCTTTGAAGTTTCTGTTCTTCCGCATTTCCTTGAAGGTCCGGCAAGGGCATTGAAGACTGCTGATCCAGAAACAGCTAGGTCGACATATCAGCATGTAAGAAACTCGGAAATTTACGACAGCAAGCTGAAAATGTACAAAACTTCCGGATCTCTTGAAGACCAAACCTTTGATATCGGCCGAGCGAGGGCATTCACTCCAGGATGGCTTGAGCGGGAATCCATCTTCATGCATATGGAATTCAAGTATTTGCTCAGTGTTCTGAAGTCGGGATTGTATGAAGAGTTCTATGAAGATATCAACTATGCAATGCCGCCATTCATGGATGCAGAAGTGTACGGAAGAAGTGTACTGGAGAATTCATCCTTCATTGCAAGCAGCGTGAACCCTGATTCCAGCCTCCATGGACAAGGTTTTGTCGCGAGGCTGAGTGGAACAACGGCAGAATTCTTAAGCATCTGGCAGTTGATGATGATGGGGAAAAAGCTTTTTGACGTAAATAAAGAAGGGTTGATACTGAAGCTTGAGCCGATTCTTCCTTCATGGCTTTTCGATTCTGAGGGAAAGGTGCATTTTACAATGCTGGGCAAGATACAGGTAACCTATCATAATCCATCAAGGAGAAATACTTTTGGAGACGATGGGGCAAAGACATCAAGGTATGTGCTCCATATGAATGGCGAAGAGGTTGAGATTCATGGCGGGCATCTGCAAGAATCCTATGCACAAGCTGTCAGGGATGGAAAAGTATCAAGGATGGATGTTTACCTAGATTAATAGATGAGGTGCTGACACATGGAATTAAAGATGATCCAGAGTGCTAAAAATACCGGAGAGCGCTTTGCTGACAAGGGTAATATTTCTGTTATAGATGAGCCTGTCCAAGATTTTGTGCTGAAGCTTGATCCAGAAAAGAGATATCAAAGCTTCATGGGATTCGGCGGTGCTTTTACAGAAGCAGCTGCTTACACTCTGGCACAAATCCCCAGGGAAGAACGGGCAAAAGTAATCAACAGCTATTTTAACCAGGAGACAGGTCTTGGTTACAGCCTGGGCAGGACCCATATCCATAGCTGCGATTTTGCTTTGGAGAATTACACCTATGTAGAAGAGAATGACACGGAACTTAAAACCTTTTCAATAGAGCGTGAAAATAAATATGTACTGCCGCTTATCAAGGATGCTGTAAAGGCCAGGGGGGAGGGGCTGACAATCCTTTCTTCTCCCTGGAGCCCTCCAGCCTGGATGAAGACGAATAATGAAATGAACAATGGCGGGAAGCTGAAGCCTGAATTTTACGATACATGGGCTTTGTATTACACGAAATACATCAAGGCCATGGAATCAGAAGGAATCCCGATTTGGGGAATCACTGTTCAAAATGAGCCGGAGGCAACTCAAGTGTGGGATTCCTGCAGATATAGTGCAGAAGAAGAACGCGACTTCGTAAAAAAACATTTGGGACCTTTGATGGAGCGTGAAGGCCTGGATGATAAGAAAATCATCATCTGGGATCATAACAGGGATATCGCTTATGAAAGGGCAAAGACTATTTTGGAAGATTCCGAGGCTGCAAAGTATATTTGGGGCACAGGTCTGCACTGGTATGTTTCGGAAGAATTCGAGAATCTGAGCAGAATTCATGATGACTTCCCTGAGAAGCACCTGATTTTCACAGAAGGCTGCATTGAAGGAGGAGTCCAGCTTGGTGCCTGGCATACAGGAGAACGGTACGCACGGAACATCATGGGCGATATCAATAATTGGCTTGAAGGCTGGATTGACTGGAATATCGTCCTTAACGCACAGGGCGGGCCGAACCATGTCGGCAATTATTGCGATGCACCGGTCATCGTCGATACCAAAACCGGAGAGGTTCACTATAACAGCTCCTTTTATTATATTGGACACTTCAGCAAATACATTAAGCCGAACGCTGTTAGAATCGGACATGAACTAAACCATGAATCTTTAAAAGCAGTATCCTTCCAAAATGAGGATGGCTCCATTGTCGCGGTCGTCATGAATGATGCAGACACCACAGAGTCATTCTCACTTTCGGTCGTAGGCAAGACTGCCAAAGCTGATCTGCCCGATCATTCGATTACAACATTCATTATAGAAAATTAAAGCCTGCTGCCTCCTTGTCATGACAAAATATGCATTACGCAAAGTGATTAACATGAAAAGGAGGTGGTTTTACTTTTGGAAAGCTGAACGCTTGTAAAACAATGAAGGAGGAATTGGTATGAAGAAGACCCTGGCTCTTTTGTTAAGTGTCATGACGATTTTGCCGGCAGCCAGTTTCGCGGCGCCTAAAGAAAACCCGGGAAATGAAGAAGTGAAAAACAAACGGAATAAATCCGAGTGGTCTCTTGTCTGGTCAGATGAGTTCAATGGCACGCAAATTGATCGCAGCAAATGGACCTATGACATTGGCAACTGGATCGTGGACGAGGCTGGAAACGGTGTAACTTCAGGCTGGGGAAACAATGAAAAAGAGTATTATACGGATGCAAGTGAAAACGCTTTTATCGAAGATGGCAAGCTAGTGATAAAAGCGAAAAAAGAGCAGGTTTCTGATCAATTCGGCACGTATGATTATACTTCTGCAAAATTAAAGACCAAGGGCCTGTTCAGCAAAAAATACGGCCGATACGAAATCAAGGCGAAACTGCCAACAGGCAAAGGGCTTTGGCCTGCGATCTGGATGCTTCCTGAAGAAGACAAATATGGTTCATGGGCAGCATCCGGTGAAATCGATATTATGGAAGCGTGGGGGAGCAGTCCGCATAAAGTGGCAGGTACAATCCATTATGGTGAAGGCTGGCCAAATAACAAGTATACCGGCAAGGAATTCGAACTTCCGAAAAACAGGGGAATCGATAAGTGGCATACATATGCGCTTGAGTGGGAACCTGGAGAGCTGCGCTGGTATGTAGACGGTGAACTCTATCAAACTCAGAATAAATGGTATTCAAAAGGAAAGGATAATGCTGCGAATTTTTCCTATCCTGCACCTTTTGACCAGGAATTCTATTTAGTTATGAACCTCGCAGTTGGCGGCTGGTTTGACGGGGAAGTTGATGAGACGACGAAGTTCCCGAGCCAGATGGAAGTCGACTTTGTCAGGGTATACGATTTGAAAAAACGCGATTACCGCGAGCCGGTTGAACCTCAAGCAGAACCAGTGGAATTGCCGGGAGATGCCAAGCAGCCACTTGAAGATGGCAACCTGGTTTATGACAATAAATTTGAAAAACCTATTACCGTTGTGGATCAGCCTGGAAAAGAACTGGATCCGATTTATTGGAACTTTGTCAAGTTGCCAGAGTTTGGCGGAAACGGCAGCCTGACAGTGGAAGACAATTTTGCGAGAATAGATAGTACAAATCCTGGTTCTCAGCTATATTCCTTGCAAATGATCCAGAATATCTCTCTTGGTAATGGCGGGAAGTACAAAGTAAGATTTGATGCAAAGTCGACTGCTGCCAGAAGCATGATGGTAAAAGTAGGTGGGGGCGCTGAACGAGGCTGGGCGAAATATTCAAATGAAGAGTCATTCAACCTGACGAGCGAGCTTGAATCCTATGAATTCTCTTTTGATATGCTGAATGAAACAGATATCGCATCAAGGCTTGAATTCAATCTTGGCGGGAACGGCACTAACCCAGTCTGGATTGGCAATGTAAGAGTTGAGGATATCACTGGAGCTCCTGTTGACGAAGATGCGCCAAAACAGCCGCTTGCAAATGGGAACCATGTTTATAATGGTACATTCGATCAGGGCGGCATGGACCGGCTGATGTTCTGGAATTTCTCAGTCGGCGATGCAATTGCAGCAGCAGCTGTTTCTGAAAAAACCAGAGAGCTCCATGTAGAAATTAAAGATGGTGGCAGTTATCCAGAAGCAGTCCAGCTTGATCAAAAAGGGATGAATCTGTCTGCGGGAAATGATTATAAGCTTTCCTTTAAAGCAAGAGCAGACGAACCAAGAACGATACAAGCCAGCCTTTTGGATAAGAATGGTTCGGTGAATTATTCAGGAATGCACACAGTTGAGCTCACTTCGAATATGGAAGAGAATACATTTGAATTTACAATGCCAGAAGATGTTTCTGACTCAGAAGCTCAAATTGTCTTTAACTTTGGAGGCGGTAATGGCGATGTCTATCTGGATGATGTAGTCCTGCTGAAGACTTCAAACATTCCGGATTATGGAAACATTGACTTATTCCCTTTGAAGAATGGTGATTTTAACGATGGGCTATCATCATGGACAAATTACTTCCATTATGATTCTAGCGCACAAATTGCTTCGGAGGATGGTGAAGCGAAATTGGCGATCGCCAATGAGGGAAATGAAGCATGGAGTGTCCTTTTAGAACAGCCGAATTTAAGTCTTGCCAAGGGAGTAGTCTATGAACTTAGCTTTGCCGCTCGCTCTACAAAGGAGAGAGAGGCTGAGGTTACGGTTGAAAATGTCCAGTATACAAGATTTTTCAGTGAAGTGCTTTCACTTAGTGACCAAATGCAGCAATACACATATGAATTCACAATGCCTGTCGATGACATTGCTTCCTTCAAAATGCTGCTTGGCAAAAACGCTATGTCACCAGTTGGGACACATGAGGTATTCATAGATGATGTGGTCTTGAAAGTTAAAAACGCACCTTCTCAGCAGGAGCCAGATTCCACCCCCGGAATTGATAATGGAACATTTTCAGATGGTACAACTGGCTGGTCCTCATGGTGGGGTGATCAATGGAGCGGCTACGGTAAAGGTATAATGACTGCTGAAGCAGGAGAAATGAAAGTTTCGATTTCACAGGTTGGCGGCGCATCCTATGCTCCGCAAGTGTTCCAGAAAGGCCTGCTTTTTGAAAATGGTGCCAGCTATACAGTAACGTTTGATGCAAGAGCGGACCTTCCTAGGAAAATGAATATCAATATAGGAAAAGAGCTTACAATTGAACCTTGGTTCATTGGCTATGTGCCGACACAAAAAGTTGATTTAACGACTGAAATGAATCGGTACAGCTTCACCTTTTTTATGAATGAAGAAACGTATGCAGATGGAAAGATTGTTTTCGAGCTTGGCAATATTTTAGACGGCAATGCGGCAACAAATGTCTATATTGATAATGTAAGCATTACAAAAAATTAAGTTCTCAAGGGGGCAGAATAGTATTTACATTCTGCCTCTTTTCCTTCAATGTATAAAAAGGAAAAAGTATTACAAAAACCGCTGTTGATTATGAAGCGGCCAGCGTAATCCAAACTATTAAAGTGAACTTTTAAAGGTGGAAATGCAAGATGACTTTACAGAAAAACAACAGTCTGCCTAAACAGATTGGCTTATTAGCACTTACCTGGCCGATTTTTATAGAATTATTTTTGCATATGTTAATGGGCAGCACGGATACTTTCATGCTTTCCCATATTTCAGATAATGCTGTTGCAGCAGTAGGCGTAGCCAATCAGCTCGTATTTTTCATGATTCTCGTTTTTGGTTTCGTTGCAACGGGGACAGCAGTGCTGGTTTCACAGAACCTTGGAGCTGGACTTCAAGTGGATGCAAGGAAGATTTCTGGTCTCTCACTATCTCTTAATTTTATTTTCGGAGTATTGATCAGTGTAATTGTTGTCGGTTTCAATGATTTATTTTTACAAATGTTCAATCTCACTCCCGAAATCCACCGCTTGGCTCAGCAGTATTTGACCATTGTCGGGGGAACACTTTTTACACAGGCCCTCCTTGTCACTGCTTCAGCAGTCCTAAGGGCAAATGGGTTAACAAAAGAGGCGATGGTAATTTCGATTGTCATGAATATTATCCACCTTGCCGGAAACAGTTTATTTATTTACGGCCTATTCGGTGTTCCGGAACTGGGTGTTCAGGGTGTGGCGATTTCGACAGCGATATCACGTGCCATCGCAGTGATTCTAATATTCAGATTGCTATACCGCAGGCTGCCTATGAGAATTGCAATAGAGGATTACCTAAACTTCAATAAGGTCTTTATTAAAAAAATCTTGAAGATTGGCGTTCCCTCGGCCGGAGAAAATGTGGTTTACAACACCAGCCAGATGGCGATCACCGTCATTATTGGTTTGCTCGGGGCTATGGCACTGACAACAAGGGTATACACATTTAACATCATGTCCTTCATGATGCTTTTCGGAATAGCGATTGGACAGGGCACGCAAATACTGATTGGATACAAGGTAGGGGCCAGAGAGTTTGATAAAGCTTACCATCAGCTATTGAAAAGCTTGAAACTTAGCATCATCATCACGATGGCGATCACTGTGGTTATCGTTGCATTCAGAGAACCTATACTAGGGATCTTTACCGCTAATAAGGAGATCATCAGGGAAGGAAGCAAGGTTCTGCTCCTTTGCTTGATCCTTGAACCAGGCCGAACCTTCAATATAGTCGTAATCAGTTCTCTCCGTGCAGCAGGAGATGCAGTATTCCCCGTGAAAATGGCCTTTGTCTCGATGTGGGGAATCAGTATCCCGCTTGCTTATATTCTGGGAATTAAAATGGGCTTTGGACTGTCAGGCATCTGGATTGCCTTTATCGTTGATGAATGGTTCAGAGGAATCATCATGTATATCAGATGGAAAAGCAGAGTTTGGGAGAAAAAGGTCCTGGTTGATGATAGGGTTCAAACAGTATGATAGTTGATTTCGGGAGGCAAAGTGAATGAATTACAGGCAGCTTGGGAGCACAGGAATAAAGGTGTCGGAAGTTGGATTTGGTGCCTGGCAGCTCGGAAACACAAGGGACTGGGAAGGCATGGAGGAAAACCAGGCAATCACGCTGGTGCATGAAGCGCTGGAACAGGGCTGCAATTTCTTTGATACCGCCCCGAATTATGGTGGTGGAAATAGTGAGTCATTGCTTGGGAAAGCTCTAACAGGAAGAAGGGGCCAGGCGGTGATTAACAGCAAGTTTGGACATCACCCGGATAACACCCTTAATTTCGATTCACAGAAAATCCGCAGTTCAATAGAAGGCAGCTTACGCCGGCTTAAAACGGATTATCTGGATTCAATCTTATTGCATAATCCTCCTTTTGAAATTCTGACTGGCAGCACAGGTCATTTTGAGGTATTGGAATCCCTTAAACAAGAAGGTAAGATCCGGGCTTACGGAGCTTCAATCGACTCCGCGAGAGAGATGGATGAGCTGATACAGAATACCGGAAGCCAGGTTATTGAGGTAATGTTCAACATTTTTCATCAGGAGCCAAGAAAAGCCTTCAAGAATGCAGCAGAAAAAAATGTCGGACTGATTGTAAAAGTCCCGCTTGATTCTGGGTGGCTATCAGGCAAATATGATGAAAGCAGTGTGTTTACAGATATCAGGAGCCGTTGGGACCCGAATCAGCTCAGGAAAAGATCAGAGCTCCTGCCTGTTCTTAAAGAAATGCTTGACCCTGGTGAATCGTTGGTACAGTTGGCCTTAAGGTATATTCTTCATTATCCGGAGGTTTCTACAGTCATTCCTGGAAATAAGAATCTCGAGCAGCTGATCGAGAATTTATCTGCTGCAGAAAAAAGAATTTCAGCGGTAAAAGTGAAGAAGTTGGAGGAGATATGGGAAGAAAAGCTGAAAGCCCATCCGATGGGATGGTAGAAAAAACATTGAGAATTCTTTGGAGGTTATAAATAATGGCTTATCAACCAGACAGAAATCGCTATGAAACAATGACATATAACCGGTGCGGCAATTCAGGTCTTAAGCTGCCGGCAATTTCCCTGGGCCTTTGGCACAATTTCGGCGGCCAGGATACTTTTGAGAATGGCCGAGCATTAATCAGAAGAGCTTTTGATCTTGGCATCACACATTTCGATCTTGCGAATAATTATGGTCCCCCACCAGGATCAGCAGAGGAGAACTTTGGCAATATTCTTAGGAAGGATTTTTCAGGATACCGAGATGAAATGGTCATTTCAACAAAAGCAGGATATGGCATGTGGGCGGGTCCGTATGGTGACTGGGGTTCAAGAAAGTACCTCGTATCCAGCCTGGATCAGAGCCTGAAAAGGATGGGACTTGATTATGTGGATATCTTCTACCATCACAGGCCTGACCCGGAAACTCCATTAGCAGAAACCATGATGGCACTTGACCATGTTGTCAGACAAGGAAAGGCCTTATATGTAGGACTGTCTAATTATGGCGTAGAGGAAACAAAGCAGGCAATCAGTATTTTAAAAGAGCTGGGGACTCCATTGCTCATCCACCAGCCTGCTTACTCTATGTTTAATAGATGGGTAGAAGAGGGCCTTACGGATTTGCTTCAAGAAGAAGGCGTCGGATCCATCGCATTTGTTCCATTGGCACAAGGGTTGCTGACCAATAGATACTTAAATGGAATTCCGGAAGATTCGAGAGCTTTGAAGCCAAACAGCTTCTTGAACGAAGGGGATGTATCTGAGGAGGTCCTTAGAAAGGTAAGAGAGTTAAATGAGATTGCCCGGGAACGAGGGCAGTCACTAGCCCAGATGGCACTTGCCTGGGTACTCAGGGAACAGAAAATCACCTCAGCACTCATCGGTGCAAGCAAAGTGATCCAAATTGAAGAAAACGTCGCTGCGCTGAACCGTCTTGATTTTAGTGAGACCGAATTGGAAATGATTGATGAAATTCTAAAATAGCGTATCAAACAAAGCTGTAAAGCCTATTGGTTTTACGGCTTTCTTTTATGTTGGAATGAATTTCTTGGAAATAGGGTAAAGGTAATCTGGTTTTATTTCAGGTTATGTACTCTTCTTTTTTTAACAAAGGGGTCTGCTTTGCTAGTATTAATCAGCACTCCTTGTAGCTTAAAATAAGAATTCCTCAAAGTGCTAACAATATCTATAAGTAAAAATACGTGAGAATTTAGGGGTGAAAAAGTGATCAGTTTTGAAAGTGTGTCAAAGAAATATGATGATGGAACTTTTGCTGTGAAGAATTTTAATTTACATATCAACGAAGGGGAGTTGCTTGTCCTGATTGGTCCAAGCGGCTCCGGCAAAACGACAACTTTAAAAATGATCAATCGGCTGATTCCGCTTACGGAAGGCTACATTAAGATCAAGGATAAGATGATCAGTGACTATGATATTCACGAGTTGCGCTGGGATATTGGATACGTGCTTCAGCAAATCGCCCTTTTTCCTCATATGACGATTGAAGAGAATATTGCTGTTGTCCCGGAAATGAAGAAATGGGAGCAGAAAAAAATCAATCATCGTATCGATGAATTGCTTCATATGGTCGGACTTGAACCGGAAACTTACCGCAAAAGGATGCCCCATGAATTATCGGGAGGCCAGCAGCAGAGGATCGGAGTGGCCAGGGCGCTGGCTGCCAATCCGCCGATTATTTTAATGGATGAACCCTTTAGTGCCCTGGATCCCATCAGCAGGGAAAAGCTTCAGGATGATTTGATTGAATTGCAAAACACTATCAAGAAAACGATTGTATTTGTCACACATGATATGAAGGAAGCAATGAAACTAGGAGACAGGATTTGCCTGATGAGGAATGGGGAAATCGTCCAGACAGGAACCCGGGAAGAGCTGTTGCAACAGCCTGCGAATGAATTCGTGCGTGATTTTGTCGGGAGTAATCATGTTCAGGCGAAGATGGTCGATATCAGTAAAGGCATCAAGCCCGTAATCCCAGACGAACCGTATAATCTTCCTGTGATTGCCTCACGTGTGTCTGTAAATGAAATTCTGGCTTTATTAAGTGATCATGAGCAGATTGCAGTGAAAGAGATGGACGAAATAATTGGCACGATAGACCGGCAGGGAATAATCAGGTTGTTATCTGGTCAGATGGAGGGAATAAAATGAATAGCTGGACTTCCACTTTTACAGATAGAAAAGATGAGCTGTTAAGTGCCCTTCTTGAACATATCCAGATTTCCTTCATTGCACTGTTCTTTGCTGTCTTAATCGCTATTCCTCTCGGGATTTTCCTGACAAGGAGGAGGCAGATATCAGAAGGGATCATCGGAATCACCGCCGTTCTCCAGACCATACCATCACTTGCGTTGCTCGGATTGCTGATCCCGTTATTCGGCATTGGAAAAGTACCGGCCATCATAGCCCTTGTGGCTTATGCGCTGCTGCCGATATTAAGAAATACATATACAGGAATCAATGAGGTAGATTCAACTTTAATCGAGGCCGCCCGTGGCATGGGTATGAACAGCACGCGGCGTTTAATGAAAGTTGAACTTCCTTTGGCGATGCCAGTCATTATGGCTGGAATCAGGACGGCAATGGTCTTGATAGTCGGGACGGCAACGATTGCTGCCCTGATTGGGGCGGGTGGATTGGGGGATCTTATCCTTCTTGGAATCGACCGGAATAATACAGCGTTAATTGTTCTTGGTGCAATCCCAGCTGCCTTGCTGGCCATCTTGTTCGACCTTGTGCTTAGAAGATTCGAAACGGTTTCCTTTAAAAAATCTCTCATTACTATGGGAACGATTTTATTGGCGGTACTTGTCATGATGGCTGTTCCTTTCATAGGAGGGAAAGATGAAGAGGAGCTTGTCATAGCAGGAAAGCTGGGATCCGAGCCGGAAATATTAATCAATATGTACAAGCTTCTGATAGAGGAAGAAACGGATCATTCCGTGGTGCTAAAACCCGGATTGGGAAAAACATCTTTTGTTTTCACAGCATTGAAGAACGGTGATATTGATATATATCCTGAATTCACAGGCACGGCCATCTCTGAATTTTTAAAAGAAACGGCAAGCAGCACAAATAGGGAAGAAGTATACCTGCAGGCAAAAGAAGGAATGAGAAGAGAGTTTGGCATGGAAATGCTTCAGCCAATGGACTATAACAACACATATGCGCTGGCAGTTCCAGAACAGCTTGCTAATGAAAATGCCTTGAAAACCATCTCTGACTTAAAGCCGATAGAATCCTCTCTAAAAGCAGGATTCACCCTGGAGTTTTCAGACCGGGAAGATGGCTACAAAGGAATCCAAAAACTCTATGGCCTGAACCTGCCAAGTTTGATTACCATGGAGCCAAAGCTAAGGTACCGAGCGATCAAGAATGGTGAAATAAACCTTGTCGATGCCTACTCGACAGATAGCGAGCTTCAGAGATATGGCCTGGTCGTGCTCGAAGACGATATGAACTTATTTCCGCCATATCAGGGGGCCCCTCTGTTAAGAGCAGAAACAGCAGAAAAATATCCCGAAATCGCTGATGCCCTCAACAAGCTTGCCGGTAAAATCACGGACGATGAAATGAGGAAAATGAATTACCAGGTGAATGTAGAAGGAAAATCTCCTGAAGAAACAGCCAGGGAGTATTTAAGGAAAGCGGGATTGATTGAATAAGCATGAATATATAATTACAAAAAAGCCCCCTGCCGTTGCAGGGGGCTTCAATATCCTGAAAAACTAAAGTTTGTAAACCTTTATGTTCAAATAAATAGTCAATAAACTGCCGGCAAGGAACAAGATGACTCCTGAAACCGAATTTGGAGAAAGGTAGTGTAAATACTCCATTTGAAAAGCTCCCCTTTTTATAAAATATATCGTAATACGATATTCTTTGTTGAATTAATTATATCGTGTTAAGATATATTTATCAACCAGAAAGTAAGGTGGATTTTTTGTTAAGTAAAGATGTGTATGAATACCTCGCAGAGTTCCGTTACCAGTTGAGAAAGTTCCAGAAGTTCAGTGAAACCGCGGCACAAAATATGGGTATTACTGGCCAGCAGCATCAGTTAATGCTGGCCATAAAGGGTTTCCCAGGCAGGGACTATGCAACCCCGAGGGAGCTGGCAGAGCGCCTGCAGGTTACCCACCATTCATGCGTAGGCCTGATCGACCGATGTGAAGAATCGGGGCTTGTCTCACGCAGGAAGAACCCTGAAGACGGCAGGAGTATATTTGTTGAAGTCACTGAAAAAGGAGTGGGAATTCTTGAGGGCTTGTCTGAAATCCATCTTGATGAAATAAAACGGATAGGATTATTTAAGGAACAGCTTTTGAATAAAAATAGATAACGGAACGAATAAATTAAGAAGTAATCATAATACTGAATAATCCAGAGGTAAACTATATGAAAAAAAGATTCTTATTTTGGGGTCTTGTAATTGTGTTCATTATTCTGCTGCTAGCTGGATCTTATAAAATAATGAATGCAAGGACCTTTCAATTTTTCGGGGGCTTAACATCCCAGGTCAGCACAGGGGACAAAGTGGTTGCCATAACCTTTGATGATGGTCCTACAAAAAATGTAGAGGATATATTGCCCATACTGGAAAAGTACAATGCAAAAGCAACGTTCTTTCTGATTGGAAATGAAATGGAAAAGAATCCGGAAGAAGCTAAAAAAATCGCAATGGCAGGACATCAAATCGGGAATCACACCTATTCCCATCAGCGTATGGTGCTAAAATTCCCTTCTTTTATCAAAAAGGAAATTGACCAAACGAATGAATTGATCGAGGAAGCAGGCTATAAAGGAGAAATCGACTTTCGGCCTCCAAACGGAAAAAAACTAATTGGGCTGCCCTATTACTTACATAGACAAAAAAATCGACACCATCACCTGGAATCTAGAACCCGATTCATTCTATACCGGTTCGGCGGAGAAAATAAATTACGTAAAGAAAAATATAAGACCTGGTTCGATTATTTTGTTGCATCCGATGTACGATAAGACCGGTAAAGAGCTAAGGACCCTGGAAGGAATTTTGAAATCATTATCCCAAGAAGGATATGAATTTATCACTGTAAACGAACTTCAGGAAAACTAATTGATCCCGGCAGGCAGAAGGGACGATTCCTGATGTAAAGAGGAATAGAAGTTATTAAAAAAGTGGCTGCTGCCACTTTTTTAAACGAATCTATTCAACTGACCCAGCTTGTCTTCCCTTAATCTGTACAAATAGCCAGGCCGGCCAACACCATATGTTAAAGACTCTTCAAGAATGCCGAGATCCGTTAAAAATTTCAGGTATTTACGGACAGATACTCTTGAAATAAGGGTGATTTCAGATATATCATCGGTTGAAAACTGAAGGTTCTTTTTTGTTTGAATGACTTTGATGATGGATTCCAAAGTGCTGCTCGTTAACCCTTTTGGCAGGTGTTCAATAAATGCACCTGCCGATTTTGGTTCAGTACTTAAAATACGGACATCAATGTCTTCCTGTCTAAGCATGTGATGATTCTCAAAGAAATGATATTTTTCTTTATATTGCAATAGGGCCTGATTAAATCTTTCAAACTCAAAAGGCTTGATTAAGTAGTCCAAAGCCCCGTACCGGAGTGCTGTTTGAATGTTTTCTTTGTCTGCCGCGGCTGTAATCAGTATGACATCGGCTGAGATGTTCTTCTCCCTGATAAAACGGAGCAAATCGAGCCCTGTAGCGCCAGGCATATAGACATCCAGCAGGATGAGGTCTATCTTTTCGGATTCAAGAAATTCCCTGGCATCCTTCACGTTATGGACAATGCCAGCAAGAGTGAAACCATTCACTTCTTGCAGATAACGCCTGTTAAATTCTGCGACCATTGGATCATCATCGACGATCAATACCCTGATCATTTCCCCACCTCTTTTGCTTCGTATGGAATCTTTATATAGAAATTTGTCCCCAGTAATAATTTTGAGTCAATGACTAACTCTCCGCCCAGATCCATTATACTTTTTTGAACTAAGTATAACCCATAACCGCGGTTTTTCCCTTTTGTTGAAAATCCTTTTCTAAAAATCTCTTTTTGCTGCTCACTTGATATTCCGGGACCAGAATCAAAGACTTCAATCGTCAACCATTCATCTTTGTATGAAAAATTCACCTCAACAGTTTTATCTTCGCTGTCTTCTATGGCCTCAATGGCATTATCAATCAGGTTGCCGAGAATCGTAATCAGTTCATGGGTTGTCTTATTTTCTGCAGGCTCAGGTATGATGCTGGTGCATTCTATTGAAAGGTCAACCTTTGCTTCCCGGGCATAGCTCAACTTTCCCATGATAAAGCCAGCCAGGGCAGGATCCTTGATATGTTGAGTAATGCTGCCGAATTCCTGATTACGGTAATCAACCAATGTACGGATAAACGCTGTCAGCTGGTCGTATGACTTCAATTGGACCATACCAGATATAACATGGAGGCGGTTCATGAATTCATGCGATTGTGCCCGAAGTGCTTCCGCATATGTCCTGACTCCCGTGAGCTGTTCAGCAAGCTGGTTCACTTCGGTTTTATCACGGAAAGTTGAAATGGCCCCGACAACCTCACCATTTACGATAAGAGGAACCCTGTTGACAAGAATCGAAACACCATTGATTGTTTGTTCCTCATCCAGTTCAGGCTGACCCGTTTTCAATACATGATCTAATCTTGTTGATGGCATATAGTCATAAATTTTCATCCCGACAGGCTTTTGTGAGAGACCGGCCTTTTTAAAAATTTGCAAAGCAGATTTGTTCACTAAAGTAATCGTTGAGGTATGGTCTACTGCAATAATGCCTTCATGCACAGACTGAAGCATCGTACTTCTTTCCTCGAGAATCCTCGAAATGGCAAAGGGCTCAAGACCCAGGAGAATTTTCTTTATATATCTGGCCAGCATGATTGCGCCGATAGTCCCTATAAGCAAACCAAGAAAAGTAACAATGATGATGTTCTTATGGCTGCGTCCAAGAGCTGTCTCCAGGCTTTTAAGCGATATGCCAACTGCCGCTGCGCCGATTTGTTCATTTTTGTCATTGTAAATCGGTGTAAAACCGCGCACTGATTTTCCAAGTGTCCCACGTGAGGTGGAGACATATTCCTTTCCTTTCAGTGCAGCCTTTTCATCTCCTCCTACAAATGCCTTGCCAATCAGCTCCTGATTTGGGTGGGACAGGCGGATTCCGTTCATATCCATAACAACTATAAACAAAACATTCGTTGCCGTTTGGATTTCCTTTGTATAATCCTGGATGGCAGCTGAGCTTTCCCTATCCTCCAATGCATTAATGACGATATGAGATTTGGAGACGGTCCTTGCAACAATTAAAGCCTTCTCTTCCTGACTTTTTCTTATGTTTTCGCTAACAGAATTGCTAATTAACAAATCTGTAATCATCAGGGAAATCAAAACGACTAAACAAACGAAGAAAATGATGATTGTACTTAATTTAAATCGGAACCGCTGTTTTTGCACGCGATAGCCCCCATAGCTCAATTATTAATCAATATAAGTTTAATTGTATAAAAATTAAGGGTTTGACGAAAGTCAACTCCAGCTATTATTTTTTCTCTTTCTTTAATTACAAAACAGTTTTTAAAGTTTATTAAACTATATTTCATGTTCACAAAATTGTAACATGTGGATATTCCAAGGGGATGTAATCGTTTTCAAACTTACTCAAAGGGGAGGAAATTGCGTGAGAATTAACTTTAAAAGTCTTACTACACAGGTTATCATTGGTATTTTTCTCGGTATCACAGTCGGTTTTATTTTTCCTGAATTTGGTTCACAGCTGAAAGTACTTGCAGACATATTTATTAAACTAGTAAAAATGGTCATCGCACCAATCATTTTCCTGACAATTGTCATCGGGATTGCAGGTATGGGAGACTTAAAGAAAGTCGGTAAAATTGGCGGAAAGGCACTGCTATATTTTGAAATTGTTTCGACTATTGCCCTGGCAATCGGAATCATCGTCGCGAATGTGATCAAGGCAGGACATGGAATTGATGCCAAAGCAGGTAAAGGCGATGTTTCTCAGTATACAAAGGCTGCGGAGGAAACAAGCCACGGTTTTATGGATTTTGTTCTTTCAATCGTACCTGATAGCTTCATAGGCGCATTTACAGGCGGCCAGCTTCTGCCGGTATTGTTGCTTGCTATACTATTTGGTGCTTCACTCGCACATTTAGGCAAAACGGGTAAACCAGTCCTTGAATTCTTTGAAAAAATTGCTGATGTTTTCTTCGGAATCGTCAACATCATCATGAAGGTGTCTCCATTTGCGGCTTTCGGAGCAATGGCCTATACAATTGGCGAATTTGGAATCAGCTCTCTAGTGTATCTTGGCAAATTGATGGGCTCTGTCTACCTGACAATGGCACTCTTTATTGTTCTTGTACTTGGAGGCATTGCGAAGCTTTACGGTTTCAGCATCTTTAAATTCATTGCTTATATAAAAGAAGAAATCCTTCTTGTAATTGGAACATCATCTTCTGAAGCTGCTCTTCCTAAAATGATGGAAAAGCTTGAGAAATACGGCTGTTCAAAGCCTGTTGTAGGACTTGTGCTTCCAACTGGATATTCCTTTAACCTTGACGGGACATCGATTTATCTTTCGATGGCGGCACTATTCATTGCCCAGGCCTATGGTGTTGACCTTAGCATCTGGCAGCAGATTACACTCCTCGGAGTATTGATGCTGACTTCAAAAGGCGCAGCAGGCGTAACAGGGTCTGGCTTCGTGACACTTGCAGCAACACTTGCGGTGTTCCCATCCATACCTGTTGAAGGAATGGCGCTCATCCTCGGAGTTGACCGCTTTATGTCAGAGGCGCGTGCCATTACGAACCTTATCGGCAACGGTGTTGCAACAGTTGTAATCTCTAAGACTGAGGGGGAATTTAACCCTGTAAAAGAGGCAGTCCAGAACAAGGTATCTGCGTAAGCTCTAATCATGTCTCCATAAACTAAAGCAGGCAGCCTGACTCGCTGCCTGCTTTAACCATTCCAGAAGTAAAAAATTTCAATCCAGCAGCATGAAAGAAGGAAGGAAGACTCATGGCAACTACAGATAATACAAATATGATTCAGACTAATTTAAAAGGGAAAGAGATTCTTTCCAACCCATTCTTGAATAAAGGAGTAGCTTTTACAAAAAAAGAAAGAGAAGAACTCGGATTGGAGGGTTTATTGCCTCCACATGTACTCACTCTCGAAGAACAGACGAAAAGGGTTTATGAACAGTACTCTGCCCGTACGACTAATCTGTTTAAAAATGGCCTTTTATATGATCTATATAACCGGAATGTTGTTCTTTTCTACAGTTTGCTGAGGGAACATTTAAGTGAAATGCTGCCGATTATCTACACTCCTACGGTAGGGGAAGCGATTGAGAAATACTCCCATGTATATCGCCGCCCGGGAGGCATGTATTTATCGATTGAAGATCCTCAGGGAATCGAAACAGCTTTTGTGAATCTTGGACAGCCCAAGAACGGAATTGACCTGATTGTCGTCACTGATTCTGAGAGTATCCTGGGCATTGGTGACCAGGGAGTCGGCGGGATCAATATTGCCATTGGTAAATTGGCAGTTTATACAGCGGCTGCAGGAATAGATCCTAGTCGGGTCCTCCCAGTTGTATTGGATACAGGGACGAACAACCAGGCTTTAATCGAAGATCCTTTTTATATTGGAAACAAGTTTCCGCGTGTCCGAGGGGAACGCTACGACGAGTTTATTGATTCATTTGTTTCAGCGGCAAAAAAGTTCTTCCCTGATGTACTCATTCACTGGGAGGACCTTGGCAATGTGAATGCCCGTACTATCCTGGAGAGATATGGTGAAAAAATCCTCACTTTCAATGACGATATACAGGGCACTGGAGCAGTCACGCTTGCAGCGGTTATGTCCGCACTCAGGGTAACCGGTGAATCTCTGAAGGATCAGAGAATAGTAGTTTTTGGCCCAGGAGCTGCAGGGATTGGCAATGCCGATCAAATAGCTGAGGCAATGATGATGGAAGGGTTGTCGAGGGAAGAGGCGTACGATCGTTTTTGGGCAGTTGACTACCGGGGGTTGTTAACTGACAATGTAACGGATGTCCTTAAGTTCCAAAAACCATACACACGGAAAAATGAAGAAGTGTTGGACTGGGAACGTACTGAAGACGGCATTATTACATTGATGGAAGTGGTTAGAAAAGTAAAGCCTACAATCCTGATTGGTACATCTGGACAAGCTGGGGCTTTTTCAGAGGAGATTGTAAAAGAGATGGCGAAGCATACAGAACGTCCTATCATAATGCCGATGTCTAATCCGACTGCATTAGCAGAGGCAGTACCAGCGGATTTGATTCAATGGACAGAAGGCAGGGTCCTAATTGCAACTGGCAGCCCTTTTGAAAATGTTGAATACAATGGTGTCAGCTATGAAATCGGCCAGTCGAATAATGCCTTTGTATTCCCAGGGTTAGGTCTAGGAGCAATCGTGGCCAAAGCGAAAATCATTTCCAGGGGAATGCTGGCCGCGGCTGCAAATGCTGTTGCCGAGATGTCATATAACCATAGACCCGGTGCACCGCTGCTGCCATCAATCAACAAATTAGGCGAGGTATCAGAATACGTTGCAATCGAAGTAGCCAGGGCAGCAATCTCAGAAGGCCTTTCAGGAGCAGAAATCAGTGATGTTGAGAAGACTGTTTCAGATGCAATGTGGAAACCGGAGTATAAAGAAGTAACAAGTGTGGCTATTTAAATGCTTAAAAAGGGCTGCTCAGGCAGCCTTTTTCTATAACTGGAAAACCTGAAAAAAGGGGATTTTCTAATTTTATAGAATTGAGTTAATAGTTAGAGTTCACAAGAATTGAGGTGGAAGTTCAGTGCTGAAAAATGAATTGACCGAACTTTTGAATATTGAATACCCGATTGTACAGGCACCAATGGCAGGAGGCATTACGACTTCACAACTGGTTTCAGGAGTCTCCAATTCAGGAGGATTGGGAATGGTGGGGGCAGGCTATCTGGCGCCGGATGCAATGCAGGAACAAATAAGGGAAGTTAAACTTCTGACAACCAAAAATTTCGGGATCAATCTATTTGTGCCGAATGAATTTCAGGTTACACAGGATGAAATTGATTCAGCTGAAAAAAAACTGAAACCGATTCGAGAACAGTTGAATTTACACAAAGAACAACAGCTGAAAATCCCAGACTACAGGCAGCATGCAGAAACATTCAATGATCTGATCAAGATTGTGATTGAAGAGGAAATCCCGGTTTGTTCCTTTACCTTTGGGCTGCCATCAAAGGAAGTTATTAGCGAGCTAAAAGCGAACAATATTATCTTATTGGGAACGGCAACGACAGTCAGGGAGGCAATTGAAGCTGAAAACAGCGGTATGGATGCTGTGGTTGTCCAAGGCAGTGAAGCGGGCGGCCACCGGGGGAACTTTATCAGCCGAGACAAAGATAGCTTAATTGGCCTGATGTCGCTCATCCCCCAGGTTGCTGACAATGTAAGAATCCCTGTGATAGCAGCAGGCGGCATCATGGATGGCAGGGGATTATTGGCATCCCTTTGCTTAGGTGCAAAAGCTGTCCAAATGGGCACCGCTTTTTTAACGTGCACGGAAAGCGGAGCCCATCAACTTTATAAACAAGCGATTTTGAGTGCCGGCGAAGATGAAATGGTATTAACCAATGCTTTCTCCGGCAAATGGGCAAGAGGCATAAAAAACCGGTTTATAGAAGAGATGCAGGAAGAAGGTGTGTCATTCCCTGAATTCCCAGTCCAAAATGCACTTACCCAACCAATCAGGAAAGCATCATCTGCCCAAAACAACCCGGAATATATGTCACTATGGTCCGGACAAAGCCCGAGACTTGCCAGAAATCAATCGGTTGAAGAGTTGATTAATAATATTATTCATGACGCAGAAAGGATTAATAGATAGGTTCAACTTGTGCAAAAAGGGTGAATTTATTAATAAGTCTTGACCTAGACTGCAGCCTGCCTGCAGTCTTTTTTTGATTGTTATGTATTAAAATTCATCAAAGATTAAATATAAAAGAATTCGTATTGAAGGATTAGAATTCTTTCACCATTTCAGCGGGAAACGACCGGCTTATTTTGCCATGATGTTTGCTAATCGACTGGAGGGTGAAGTCATCTCCCGGGGACCGGATCATTTTATGACACAAAATGACCGAGGCTATCAGCTGGTTCTAATGAATTGTAAAACGATAAATCCATACTACTCCATTGAGGAAGCATTTTTGCAAAAGCTGAATAAAGAAATCCTTGTTAAAATCACCGGGCTTGAAGCAGGGGAATATCAAATTCGGAAGCATATTTTTGACAAAGATCACGGGGCTTTATATACGAAATGGTGGAATTTAAACAGCAGATATGGAATCGATAGTGAAATAAATCGATTACATCAATAGGACAAGCCATCCAGACATTGAACTCTATGATGAAACCATCAAACAAGAATGGTCCTTTTATTCCTATTTAACCATTAATGCAATTCATTTTTTTGAAATAAGAAAAGCGATTTAATGCAGAAGGTCATTGCCGCGGAGGCAATGGCTTTTTGTATTTCAGCTTGGTCTTTTGGGAGTTTGTATTAGGGGGGTCAAATTTTGACCCCCTATTTTTGATGCGCAGAATCCATGGTGAAATATTTAACGATTTATAAAAAGTAATACAACAAATAATGACTCTTTATTTTGTTGGATCTGGCCTACAATTTTCTTATAGAAGCCAAGATGATTTTCAAATCCAGAAGGAAGGTGAACGCAGAACGAAAACTTACTTAATTGAATTAATTCAAATAGGAACAATACTATTAGTTGCCATTCTTGTGAATTAGGAGGTTATATTCATGGAGACAAGTTATAAAGGTACAAATAAAATGATCACAGGCATCGTGTTTGGTGTTATTACCTTCTGGCTGTTTGCTCAAGCGATTGTCAATGTCGTTCCAGCTGTTCAGCAGGATTTGGGTATATCAATTGGAACGGTGAACATTGCCATTAGTTTAACGGCATTGTTTTCTGGAATGTTTATCGTTGCCGCTGGGGGTCTTGCCGATAAAATTGGCAGAAAGAAAATTGCGTACATTGGTTTTATTTTAAGTATTGTCGGTTCTTTTTTCCTTGTTTTAGCTCAAGGGTCAGTAATGCTAATCGCTGGACGTATTATTCAAGGGATTTCAGCTGCATGTATCATGCCCTCAACGATTGCCTTGATGAAAGCTTACTTTGAAGGAAAAGATCGTCAGCGTGCATTAAGTTTTTGGTCCATTGGTTCATGGGGCGGATCAGGGATTGCCTCTTTTGCTGGCGGCGCCATTGCAACCTCAATGGGCTGGAGATGGATATTCATTTTTTCTATCATCTTTGCAGTGATTGGAATGTTCCTGCTGAAAGATACTCCAGAAAGTAAACAAGAATCTGAAGGCGATTTTAAATTCGATTACACAGGTTTATCACTTTTTATCATCACGATGATTGCCCTGAATGTCTTTATAAATTACGGATCAGATTTAGGATGGGCCAGCCCGCTTACATTTGGCCTTTTGGCAGTGACAATCATTGGTTTCATTTTGTTCATCAAAGTGGAAAGAAGTAAAGAGGTCGTACTGATTGATTTCGATGTCTTTAAAAATAAGCCTTATACGGGTGCGACAATTTCGAATTTCTTGCTTAACGCCATAGCAGGTACCCTGGTTGTTGCCAATACGTATGTACAAGTAGGCCGGGGATTTAGTTCCTTCCAGTCCGGTATGCTATCACTTGGTTATCTAGTCGCAGTGCTGGCGATGATTCGTGTGGGTGAAAAAATTCTCCAGAAGGTTGGTGCAAAATTACCTATGATTTGGGGAGCCTTCATTACAACAGTCGGTGTGGCAATGATGGGACTGACATTTTTGCCAGACCTTGCTTATACCATCACCGTGTTCATTGGATTTGCCTTATTCGGTCTTGGATTAGGGATCTATGCAACTCCATCAACAGATACTTCTGTATCCAATGCCCCGGCAGACAAGGTCGGTGAAGCAGCCGGGGTGTATAAGATGGCGAGCTCACTTGGCAGTGCATTCGGCGTTGCTATATCTGCAGCCGTCTACGGCGCAATCGCAGGAAATGGGAATCTAGAAACAGCAGCTTCCATTGGTATTACCGTAAACGTCATTTTCGGGATACTTTCGATTTTATCAATCATCTTCCTCGTACCTGGAGATGCTGGTAAGACTGCTCCTGCCAAAGGCTCCCGAACCAGCCAGAAACCAGTGGCAGAGTAAGGCTTATTAAACGCCACATTCAGTGGCATTTTTAAAAATTAGCCTCTATTAAAGCCCAATGTTGTTTTGCACCTGTTGATTGTAGTGGAAGGCGCGAAGACTCCTGCGGGCGCAGCTGGCCAGGTGAGACCCCGCAGGAGCAAAGCGGCGAGGAGGCTCAGCGCCAGCCCCGCGGAAAGCGAAGCGCCTGGAACGAAAATCAACAGTCTTGAACAGAGTCAAAAATTAAAGAAGGGATGATCGGATCATGAGAAAAAGATTAATGGAAATGCTTGAATCGCGTAAGGGTGAAATCATTGAAATACGCAGGCATCTCCACGAAAATCCTGAACTTTCTTTTGAAGAAGAAAAAACGGCTCAATATATATTAGATTTTTACAAAGGAAAAGATGTTGAAGTCCAATCGAATGTAGGGAACGGATACGGGATTATCGTCACTATAAAAGGTGGGAAACCCGGCAAAAACATTGGGTTGCGAGCAGATTTTGACGCTCTCCCAATCGTCGAGGAAGCGGATGTACCATTTAAATCGAAAAATGAGGGAATCATGCATGCGTGCGGACATGATGGTCATACGGCCTATTTGATGGTTTTAGCAGATTGCCTTATTCAATTAAAAGAGGAAATACCAGGCACAATTAAAATTATCCACCAGCATGCGGAAGAAGTGCCGCCAGGCGGGGCAAAAAGCATAGTAGATTCAGGCGTACTGGACGATTTAGATAATATCTTTGGCATCCATCTTCTGCCGATGGGTCCAGCAGGTGTTGTCGGATATCACTCTGGATATTCCTTTAACGGCAGGGCATACATGAAATTAAAGATTAATGGGAGAGGAGGGCATGGTTCTTCGCCTCATTTGGCGAACGATGCCATCGTCGCTGGTGCCCATTTTGTAACAGCCGTTCAGACAATCATCAGCCGCAGGTTAAGTCCCTTTGATATTGGGGTGATTACCATTGGGTCATTTGATGGAAAAGGAACTTTTAATGTCATTAAAGACAGTATTGAACTTGAAGGCGATATCCGATACATGACTGTTGAAACGAAAACTACTATTGAAAAAGAAGTGAAAAGGCTTGTTAAAGGAATCGAAGAAGAATTTGGCGTAAGCTGTGAACTGACTTATATAAATGATTATCCGCCATTATATAATGATCCAGCCGTAACAGCACAGGTTGCTGAGATTCTTAAGACTGCAAATGATAAAGATATAAAAGAAGTAAAGGAATTTCCAGCAATGGCGCCATCCGAAGACTTTGCTTACTATGCTGAAAAATTCCCTTCCTGTTTCTTTTACATCGCTTGTACGCCTAAAGGAGTAGACAATCCATATTTCAACCATCATCCGAAATTTGATATCGATGAAGATGCACTTCTTGTTGCAGCCAAAGCTGTAGGACATGTTGTTTGCGGTTATTATGAATTAGATTAGTGTGTGTTGGAAATGTCGTATTTTTTAGCAAAAAGAAAAAATCAGGAATAGGAGTGGGTGCTTATGACGTGGGAGATTCTTAACATCATTGGCACCCTTGCCTTTGCTATAAGTGGTGCCCTTGTCGCAAGGGAAGAAGATTATGATTTAATAGGAGTATACGTCCTGGGATTCACGACTGCCTTTGGCGGGGGGATGATTCGTAATCTGTTAATCGGACTGCCAATTGAACATATATGGAAACAGGAGTATTTATTTGAATTTGCCTTTTTGGCTATGACGATCGCGTTTGGCCTTCCAAATAAATGGATCGATCCTTTTAAAAAATCAGTGGTATTCTTTGATGCTATCGGTTTGGCCGCATTTGCCATTCAAGGGGCAAAGTATGCAGTGTCCATAGACGCCCCTTTAATAGCGGTCATTATTGCAGCTGTAATGACAGGAACCGGTGGCGGGATGATTCGTGATGTCTTTGCAGGACGGAAGCCAATGATTTTCCACTCGGAAATCTATGCTTTATGGGCTGCAATGGCGGGAATCACCATAGGATCAGGATTGGTTGAAGGACCGTATGCCACGCCTCTCCTCTTTATCGCCATCGTTCTCTTCCGAATCATCTCAGTCTACTTTAACTGGAATCTGCCACAGAACATCCAAAATAGAAATAGGAGTTTCGATAAATCATAGTTTGGATTTGAAAATAGTCCTTTCCCATTTGATGTTGGCATTTGGAAAGCTCACGAATGTGAGCTTTTTTTAATAGAATTCGTTCTTGCGCAGGAAAGTTTTTAGCCAATGCTGTAATGCTTCTAGTCATGCATGAAAGGCATTTAGTTATAGCACAAATCGGAAACAATGCAGATTACTTTATTTCTTCCTGAATCTACTCAGAAAATTCCTTTACAATTTCATGAAGTTTCTCAGGTCTTAAAAGTGATGATATGGATTCCTCAGTTTGAATGGTTAGGGCAGCACCGGCAAGACCTAATTGGCAACAGCCGATTAGAGGTTCTTTCATCATCATTCCGTAGATGGCACATGAAGCAAATGCATCATCAGCACCAGTGACATCAATAATCTCAGTTGTATATGGCGGCAAATGTCCGGATTCTTCAGCAGATGAGTAATACACACCTTGTTTGCCGAGTGTCACAATGATTTGTTTGACGCCACGCTGTCTAATCTTTTCACAGGCTATCTGGCATTCCTCGATGGAGTCTATCTTCATATTTGATAGTGTTTCGGCTTCTTCCCGGGTCGGAAGCAGCAGTTCTACTCCGTCAAGACTCATAGGGAGTTTTTGTGCCTTCGTTGAAGAAACTGGGTCAATATATAAAGGAATATTTTCATCCCTGCAACGTTTAATGATATAACTAATACTATCCTCAGGAATATTCGTATCCAGAAAAACAGCTTGTGAGGCAGCGATCTGGGACCATTTTTCCTCAAACATTGTTGCTGTTATTTTTTCATAAATAGTCATGTCAGCCATTGCCACAATACTTGCACCATCCACATCTATCAAGGTTGTGTAAGTGCCTGTTCGTTCCATTGGCAGAACCCATACTTGACTGATATCGACGCCGACACTTTTCGTCTCCTTCAATAACCAGTTTCCTTCTTTGTCCTCTCCAACACATGCAATAAGAGATGTGCTGACGCCGAGCCTGCTTAAATTTTCGGCAAAATTGCGTGCTACGCCACCACATGTTTCGGTAATTCTCACTGGATTTGACGAATATAAACGTACCTTTTGATTCGTCCGTGCTTTCCGGTCAGTGTTTGCCCCTCCGATGCACACAATTGACGATTCATCTCCAAGGATATAACCTCGCCCTTTGATCTCTCCGCGTCTTGTCAGGTTGGCGATATAATTAGCAACAGCAGGTCGAGATAACCCTACTTTGCTTGATAATTCCTGCTGTGAAATAAAAGGATTCATTCTTATGTGATGTAATATTTGCTTCTCTTTATCCATGAAACAACCCCGCTTCCCGATATAATCTCTTTAGACGCTCCAAGCTTATCCGGATTTTTCAAAGTATTGATTAATCAATATGCCGCCAACAACCTTTTTTGCTCTGACAAAAAAGTCCGAGCAGGTTGCATATTAGGATAGTTGTCTTAATCCTTCCATTATAACTAAAAAACAAACTGCAAAAAAGCCCATGAAAAACGGGGCTGGAAATCATGTTTTTACAGAAAAGAGGATAGATTAATAGAATTCTATTCTTTCAAACTCATTGACAAATGAAAAAGAAAGCGTATACTAAACATATGTTTATAAAATAAACAAAAGTTTTGAATGTGGGAAGGGGGGATAACATGACGAAGGAACTGGCAGATATGGTAAATGAAAAAAATCCTATTATTTGCGTTGGCGGAGCTAATATTGATCGAAAGTTTTATGCCCAATTTGACATCACTAACGAAACTTCCAATCCAGTTAAATCTTCTACATCGGTAGGTGGAGTAGCTAGGAATATTGCAGAAAACCTTGGAAGATTAGGTGAGGAAGTCATCCTGTTAACAGCAAGAGGAAACGATGCAGAATGGCACACAATCTATGATTCATCATCCCCGTTCATGAATCTTGAACATGTCACCCCTTTTGAAGACTATTCAACGGGAACCTATACCGCTGTTTTGGACAGGAGTGGCCATTTATCAGTCGCTTTAGCGGATATGGATATTTACGATAAAATCACACCTGAACTGTTAAGAAGTAATATCGACATTCTCAAAAGAGCTAAATGTATCGTTGCCGATTTGAATTGTCCCAGTGAAACGATTGATTTTCTCTGTTCTTTTACTTCTCAGCATCAAATTCCATTTGTGATCATCCCTGTTTCATCCCCAAAAATGAATAGGCTTACAAAATCGCTGCATGGTGTCAGCTGGCTGATCGTAAACAAAGATGAAACCGAAACATTCATGAACATGAAAATCCTGGATGATCAAGACTGGGAAAATGCTGTGAAGAACTGGTTAGAATTAGGAGTAAAAAATGTGATTGTCACAAATGGCTCAAAAGGCGTAATGGCGGGATTCGAAAGCGGAGAGCTATCTTACTTTCCGGCGATTGAAACGCCAAAGGTTGTTGATGTAACAGGTGCAGGAGATTCTTTTTGTTCAGGTGTCATTTACTCCTGGCTACAAAAGAAAGAAATGGACTACATCATCAAATCTGGTCTGGTAAATGCCCACAAAACCATTATGTCAAAATATACTGTTAGACAAGAGTTATCTAAAAAACAATTTATTTCAGATATGGAGGAATTATATAATGAAACAATATATTGAATTATCTGCAGAGGTACAACAAGCAAAAAAGGAAGGGAAAGCCATCGTAGCATTGGAATCCACGATTATTTCCCATGGTATGCCTTATCCGCAAAACGTTAAAATGGCCCGTGAGGTTGAGCAAATTGTTAGGGAAAACGGTGCTGTCCCAGCAACGATCGCCATCATTGATGGAAAAATAAAAATTGGTTTAACAGATGATGAATTAGAGTTATTTGGAAAAAGTTCTGGTGTTGCGAAGGTATCAAGACGTGATCTAGCACAAATCGTTGCCACAAAACAACTGGGTGCTACCACTGTTGCTTCCACAATGATTTGTGCTGACTTAGCAGATATCAAAATCTTCGTGACTGGCGGAATTGGCGGGGTCCATAAAGGGGCAGAAAGAACCATGGATATCTCGGCTGACCTCGAAGAACTGGCTCAAACAGATGTAGCTGTTATCTGTGCAGGTGCTAAATCAATCCTTGACCTGGCGCTTACTATGGAATACCTCGAAACAAAAGGTGTACCGGTAATTGGTTATGAAACTGAATATCTTCCAGCATTCTATACAAGAAAAAGCGAACATAAATTAAACTTCTCCACCGATTCGGTCGATGTTATTGCCGAATCATTAAAAACAAAATGGGAACTAAACCTTAAAGGCGGGGCAGTAATCGCAAACCCAATTCCAGAAGAATTTGCCATGGATGAAGACTATATCAATTCAATTATCGATCAAGCAGTAAAAGAAGCAGAAGAAAAACATATCATCGGGAAAGACAGCACACCATTCCTGCTCGGTAAAATCAAAGAATTAACAAACGGTAAAAGCCTTGATGCCAATATCGAATTAGTAAAACACAATGCGAAAGTAGGAACACAAATTGCTGTAAGCTTTAACAACCAGACGAAATAATTTGAAAGAGAGACGCAGCTTCTATAAAGTGGAATCTATTAATCTTGTTTTCTGCTTTATAGAAGTGTGCGCTTTTTTTTATTCGCTGGCAGATTACTTGGTCATAAATTAACTAGATAATTTAAATACGTTTTAAATAATTGAAATATTCCCAATAGTTTAATATAATACAATTAAATATTTTGGGTTTCTATCGGGAAGGCTCTTCAAAGTCTTGTCAATTAGTAAAAACTCAGTTCCATACCCGTGGACTGAGTTTTTTTATTTTTGGTGGAGAGGAGAATATAGTGAATACATCTATTGAGAAGGAATTCTCAACTGTGGAAGCAAGGCAGGGGCTTATTATCAGTTTTCTAGCTGTTGGTTATGTCCTCCTGGAGATATTTCCAGCGGGCTTTATCAAACTGCTTGTTTCTATTGTTATCATAGGAGTCATTTTTTGGATCCTGCCGCGGACAAAAGGATCTCTAATGATTATAAGCATTACACTTTTAATTTTAGGGATAATTTTTATGGTTATTTACGGAGCATCACTAGATGAGTGGATGAATGCAGCGAGGGTTAATCTTACACTGGTTGCCATCTTTCTATTTACACCGCTTCTTGGAATTCCTGTCAGGACAGGGGGTTATGTCGAAAGTTTGAAGCTGGTCCTTTCCAGAAGAATGAACAACCCAAATTATCTGTTTGCGGGCAGCAGTTTTTTAAGCCACTTTCTAGGCATTGTCTTAAACATCGGTGCAGTATCGATTGAATACCGGGGAATTGACCATCTCGGAAACTGGCGGAGAAATTGGGAACCATTCAGACCAGTATGAACTTGATCTTAATTTTAACAGAATCCAAAGTAATAAATTCGGCATTGAATTGTTTGCTTCTGAAACAGAAGGGCTTGTACTGGAATTTGACCGAGAACAGCAGATAGTGAGCTTGAATCGTGAGAATTTCGAAGCTGAGTTTGGCAGAGAATACGGTTATGTAAGAAGCGCTGAGTTTAGAATGGAGGATTTTGTAAAGGTACAGGTTTTTGTTGACCACAGCATCGCGGAGATTTTTATCAATGACGGGGAAGTCGTATTTACTGCCCGTGTTTTCCCTAAAGCCGTATCAAAGGGAATCAGGATCTTTAGCGAGGGTAATCTAAGCTGCAGCTACACTCTGTATGAGCTTGCACAAGGGATTCCGATTTAAAGGTGACAAAACTGCAATCAATCGGAGCTTATATTGATTTGTTAGATCGCGCAGCAGAAAGATTGCGTAAAACATAATGATGAAGATTTGGAATCATAGAGTCTGAAAGAAAGATACCTGTAATTAATGGAATATGAAAAAGAAATTATGACTTTATTATTCTGGCTTTATCGGAATATATATGATATGGTCGTGGCAGATGGCAGATCCTTCAATAAATTAAAGGATCTGCCATCTATTTATATATTTTTTTAGGAGGAATGGGATATGAAAGTGGAAATGAAGTTTTGCACGGTGTTTAGTTTCAGCAAGGAGGCGAACTACTATGAGCCTTAGCCAGATATCACACATTGAATCGACAAAAGAAACTTTCCTAAAGCAGCTCGTCTTTATAGAAGAGAACTTTAATGAGTTAAATAACATGTACCTGTATTCAACTCCAATACAGGAAAGAGTCAAGAATTTTCTAAGTCTCTATATTAGTGAATTGGAGAGCTATATAAAAGATGGTGGCTGGAATGGTCCTTTGTCAAAGGTGTTCATTGGCACAAAAGTAACAGTCCAGTTTAAAGATGAAAGTGAAACTGAAACTGAAGACTATATTATAAGCCTGCCCGATCAATCAGACCCGGATGCTAACCGTATCTCATTTTTATCACCGGTTGGAAGGCAGCTTTTGTTGAAAAATGTGGGAGATGAGATTTCTTTGGTTGTTCCAAATGGTACAGTTTCTTTATCAATCAAAAGAATATCCTTTTCTGGAAACTGAACATAGATTGGATTTGATTATAAGGGATACTGGCAAAAAGCTTTTTTTCTCAATAAGTTTCGCCTCTCTACTGGTTATTTTTGAGAAGGGCTTCTTAACAGCCAGTCCTGTTAAACGGAATATCATTTCTTGAAACATAGGGGTAACGAAATGAACCCCTATGTTCTTTTCTTTAACATAAGACTCTTAATCCTCTTTACAATTCAGCTTCTTCTCAGATAAATGCGGGTACCTGCTTCATTTAAAACGATAGAAAGTAGGATGATGCATACTCCCAGCCACTGAAGCGGAGTGACCGTTTCTGATAAAATCAGCCTGGCTGAAATGAGTGCGATAGGCAGCTCAATCGAGGTAATGATATTAGCCACTCCCCCCGATATCAATGGAGCACCGACCGCAAAGAACAAAGGCGGCAGAATTGCCCCAAACAGCGACACTCCAAAACCAGTGAATAGAAGATTTTGAGACAATGGCAGAACAGATGGGAAATCTCGTATGAATAGAACTGTGACTAAAATTGCCGAACCTGTAACCATTAAAGAGCTGCGGATCCAGGGATCGACCTCGACAGCGACTTTTCCGCTGAAATATATGAATCCAGCATATGTGAATGCTGACAAGATACCAAATATGATTCCAACAAAATGAAGGCTATGTATGCTTCCTGTAGACAAGTTTGATGCAAGAAATACGCCTATCAATATCAAAATAATAGATAGGACGGTAACTGGGGCCGGCTTAACTTTTTGGAAAATCCACTCCAAGATAATGCCGATCCAGATGAATTGGAACATTAATATAATTGCTATTGATGCCGGAAGATACTGCATGGCACCATAGTAAAAAATACTTGTTAATCCAACAAAACAACCTGTCATCATAATTTGCAGGGTATTTTGCTTATTTAATCCTCTTAAACTTGATCTCTTCACAAGTGTAAAAGTCCATAATAAAAGAAACGAAATAGACATTTGAACAATGTTGATTTGACCAAGTGTATAGCCGTTGCTAAACCCCGATTTAACAAATATTGGAGTAAACCCATAGAAACTAGCACCTGCGAAAACAAAAAAAATACCCTTGTTTTTTTTCATAGTTGGACCTCCTGGATGACAAAACTAGTAAGTTATAAAAATAAATCCAAAAGACGTGCGGATGCACGTCTTTTATAGTTTAAAAACCACTTATTCTCTGACAGAGAAATAGGCGATTATAGCTGCCAGAATTCCTGCTGTCAGCTTTCCGGCAATCATTGGGGCAATAAAGCTTTTATCAATCGACCCTACAAATCCGAGGTGACTGCCAAATACAAAAGCACCACTGACTGCAAAAGCGGTGTTCACTACTTTTCCTCGGACGTTTAAATCATTGAACCTGGTAAACATCGGAATATGGTGAGCTAATGATGATAGCAAACCAATTAATGAATGATCATTTAATCCCGTTTTTTCGCTTAATTTTAAAATCGGCTTTTTAAGTATCCATTTCAGGAAATAAACAAAAGGAAACGCCCCAGCAAGTATGATGGTAATATTTCCTACCGTTTTAAAACTCTCCTCGATTGGAACCAGATTTTGTATTAGAATCACTCCTGTCAGAGTTTGAAATGCCACGATCACCAATCCAATGATCAATACGCTTTCAATAACTTTTGAAAACCATATAAACATTTTTGTGGTAGCGGCTGGAAACTTCAAGAGAGATACCATTATGATGATTGAAAGTAAAATAGTAGGCAGCAGGTTTTTAGCCATCCACATGATGTCAAATCCATAGAGCATCCCACCGATGATGCTGCCAATCGGGATTGTCATTAAGCCAATCAGAATGCCTCTGGAAAAGTGAGGATAGTCCTTCTTGTCGATTAGATTCAAAGCAACCGGGATTGTAAATACCAACGTAGGTCCCATCATGGTACCTAAAAACACCCATGAAAAATTAGCAGCGTCTTGATCAATGGCCATTTCAACTGCAAGTTTATAACCGCCCATATCAAGGGCAAGCAAGGTAGAGGCAAACATCGATGGATCAGCCCCCATCTTGGCATAAATGGGGGACACAAGCGGGATAAAAAAATCAGCCAGTACAGGAGCTAACGATATAATGCCGATCATGGATAACGATAGTGCCCCCATGCTATAAAAGGCTTTTGAAAATTCTTCCCCTATTTTAAGTTTGTTTCCTAAAACCTTATCAATCCCTGCAATGACAATAAAAATCGCAATTAAGTTAATGATCATTTATTCCCACTCTTATTCCTCAGCTGATTAGTTTCCATTGAACTTGCTTCTTTGCTTGATAAGCGCATTCAGAAAGTGCCCTTAACCACTTGTAAATCTTTAGGGAATTTGGTTAACACTTCACAACCGTTATCAGTTATGACTACATCATCCTCGATTCTGATGCCGCCCAATCCCGGTATGTAAATGCCAGGTTCTACTGTAAGAACCATTCCTGTTTTTAAGCTGTTTTCATTTTCTGAATGCAACGATGGCTCTTCATGAATATTTATTCCCAAACCATGCCCGATTCTATGAGGGAAATATGGTCCATAGCCATTGGCTGAAATCTCATGTCTTGCAGCTGAATCAATGTTCCTGATTCGGTTGCCAGGCTTGCACTCTTTCAGTGCCGATGCATTTGCCTTCAGGACGGTTTCATACATCTTTTTCACTTCATCCTTCAGCTCCTTGAATATCACCGTTCTCGTAATATCTGAGCAGTAACCCTCGTATTTAACACCGAGATCGAATATGACAGTATCTCCTGACTTCAATTGGTTTTCGCCAGTTTCGCCATGCGGCTTGCTTGAATTATTGCCAAACAGCACCATAGGTGAGAAAGACAACTCTCTAATACCAGCTTTTTTTAATTTATATTCGATTTCTGCGAGTACTTCTAATTCTGTTACTCCTTCTTTTAAGGCATCTATCCCGATATTTATGGCATAGTCAGCATAGGTGGCCGCTGTTTTTAATTTTTTAATTTCCTCAGGACGCTTAATCATCCTCATGCCAGTAAGTTTGGGGTCCAGGTTCTTAATCCTGGTGTTAGGGAACATCTGCTTCAAGTGGCGAACATTTTTAAGAGAAAGGCAGCTCACTTCTACCGCAAGCTCCTTAATAGTTCCTGTTGCATCTCCATAAAATCTGGAGATTTTTTCCCAGACATTTTCAGAATCAGTATAAGTGAGCGAATCATAATCCCATCCAGATTCCAACAACATTTCCATCTCCATCTCCGGCAGTACAAACAAAGGTTTATGGCCAATTAAAAAAATACCTACGAAACGTTCATGAGGTTCATAATCAAAACCAGACAAGTAATAAATATTTTCCTTCGATGTAATTAATCCAGCCATCCAATCCTGATTTCTTAAATATTCATTTAAAACGACAATTTTTTCATTCATATAGATTCCCCTTTCAGTTATCTATATGCAAGTTTTGTGCCAATCCTATTGATAGCGGAATTCACTAATCACAGCCTAAATGATATGTAAATGTTTTTATACACTTTATTAACGAAGTGTAAAGGTTTTAATACACCAAATATCCTGAAAATAAAAAAAGGGAAGAAAGATATCCAGGGCTGGACATCTTTCTTCCCTTTTTTTAAAGGTTTATATTTAGTTTTTTCATTTTATTATATAGCGTGGCTCTCGTTATACCCAATCGTTTAGCCGCTTCCGTTTTGTTTCCTTTTTCTTTTGTCAATGCCTCTACTATCTTTTGTTTTTCAAAGATATCAACATCATTTTGCAAATCCTTATCAGAAACATAGACTGGGATACTTTCCACCTTTGCTATCTTCTCTGGCAGTGAATCTGGCACTAAATGTCCATCTTCTGAGAACAGGACCATTCGATCGACAACACTTTTCAGCTCTCTAATATTCCCTTTCCATTCGTACTCAAGTAACATTTGAGTTATTTGAGGTGCTATATAGATGATTTGCCGTCCGTATTTGAGGGATGATTCGTAAAGGAATAGATGAAAAAGCTCTAGGATATCTTGTCTTCGCATCCGTAACGGTGGAATTTGTATAGTAAAAGTATTTAATCTATAGTACAGGTCTTCTCTAAATTTACCCTGTTCTGCCAGTTTCTCCAGATTCTTATTCGTTGCTGCAATGATTCGGCACTTTACCGACCTTGCCTTTAATCCTCCGACCGGAAAATACATCTTATTTTCCAGTACTCTTAACAATTTGACTTGTTGCTCTAGTGGTAAATCTCCAACTTCATCTAAAAATAAGGTTCCTTCACCTGTAAGGTCTATTTTTCCGATTTTACCCTTAGGATCCCCCCCTGAAAAGGACCCTTTTTCATAGCCAAACAATTCACTTTCAAACAAGGTTGGAGAAATCGCGCCACAATTTAAAGCGATAAAAGGTTTTTCAGAACGGCTTTCATTGTGAATCGCCTTTGCGAACACTTCTTTGCCAACCCCCGTTTCACCCAGCAATAATATGTTTTCCGAGGTTTTTGCCATTTTTCTTGCCAGGGAGACAGCGTTATTGATTTCCCTGCTTGAGCCTTTAATCTTCTGGAACGGATCAATCGAATTACTTAGTTTTGACACCTTGCTTTGCAACTTTTGTATTTTAGAGGAAGCGTTAAATAACTCCTGATTCATCAAAACTTGACTGGTTACATCCGTTTCAGCTGCTACTGCACCAATGATCTCACCATTCGAAATAACTGGGTTAACATTGATAAGTACAAAAAGATCTTCTCTCGGTTTATGAAGCTGGTTCTTAAATGACTTTCCAGACAACATTGTTTCTTCATTTAAGAGCATTTCCTTAGGAAAGAAGTGTTTCATATCTTTTCCCAGAATCTCTTCTTTCGGAATAGAGAAAATCTTCTCTGCGCCTTTTGTCCAAACAATCGTTTTACTTTCTTTATCCACCACAGAAACTGAGTTCTCGATTGTATCGACCAATGTATGGAAAAAAGCTTCTAATTCCTGATAGCCTGAACTGACATGCCTGAAAAGATCCTCCCATTCCACATAGCCCATTATGTCATCATTACTGCTAGTAAAGACAACTAAATTAGATATTGTTTTTTGCGGAATTTTGTTCATATCAAAATCATCGATTTTAATCATTAAACACTTTTTCCAGTTTAACTTTTTTGAAGCCATCTGCTTGTAAAAAGAATAGTCATCCGCGGATAAGAAATATAATTGGTCTTTATCGATTTTTAATATGATGGAGAAGCTGCTCAGATCCTCGGTTCCATCGAAACAATAGTCTGTTCGTATTATTTTCTTTATATCAAGCTTTTCCAAAGAGTTTCCACCTCGAATTCAACCTGTTTTACGGGATTACATATATAATTCTTTAGCCTTCTGTTACAACACAATAAGACAGAGGGAAGGTCCACTGTCTCAAGAAATTGATTATAAATGCCATCTTTTTTGCATTCGGATTTGTTTTCCTAATGAATTGTTTCACTGATCCGATTCTTCAATGATCATGAATAATTAATTTCAAAATTTTTATTAAATCCACTAATTGAATATAAGTATGATACTTTCCATCTTTATAATCAATACCGATGGCCGTTGCATAAAATCACTCTTGAGTTTCTTTTATATCAATACATACCGTCTGCACTTAGACAAAGAGACAAACAGCGGGAAGTTCAAATAATATGCTTGAATTCATTATATCTAGCAGTCAAAGATTGTTTGCAGTTATGATGCTCTCTTTTTCTGGCTAACACCTTACTATTTTATCAAAAACAGTTTTTTCTCTCGCCATTTTCAAGGGAAGTAATCTTTACATATAAGACAATACAAATCTGGATATTTTTGAAAGTTTAGTCGATTTAATAACGGGTATTAATTGCTAAGTACTTAAGTTGGTGCTATCTATTTTTATTTACAGAGAAAAGGGGAGGAATTGGATTGAGGAAGTTTGGTGTACTAATTGTTACTTTTATTATGATGCTGGCATTAGCCGCATGCGGTAATGAAGAGGAGAATGTAGAGGGCAAGACATTCAAGGTCGGAATTGATACTACTTACCCTCCTTTTGAATTCGAAGAAGGTGGCAAATATAAAGGCATCGACATCGAATTGATGGATGCGATTGCGAAAGACCAGGGCTTTAAAATCGAATATTCACCAATGGACTTTAACGGGATCATCCCGGCCATGCAGGCTGGCGAAATGGATGTAGCAATTGCTGGTATGAGTATTACAGATGAGAGAAAAAAGGTAGTTGATTTTTCCGATCCTTATTTCGATGCAGGGCTTACACTGGTTGTAAAAAAGGATAACACAGACATCAAAACGATTGAAGACTTAAAAGGGAAGACTGTTGCCGTTAAAAAGGGTACAACTGGAGCAAAGTTTGCAGAAGAAAAGGCTGATAAAGGCGGATTCAAGGTCGTCCAGTTTAATGACAGCCCATCCATGTTCCAGGAAGTATCGAACGGGAATGCAGATGTACTAATTGAAGATTATCCTGTTATTGCCTATGCAATTGCCCAGAAAGACCTCGGACTGAAAATTACGGGTGACCGTTTAAATGGTGACCAGTACGGAATTGCTGTCATAAAGGGTGAAAATCAGGAATTGTTAAAGAAAATCAATACAGGTTTGAAAGAACTTAAGAAAAACGGCAAGTATGAGGAAATTGTAAACAAGTACCTTGGCGAATAATGGGCCATAAACGATAAATGCGCGCAGACTGCGCGCATTATTTTTGAAAGGAGTTTAATAGATGGATATAATTATGGATTCTTTGCCTTACTTATTAAAAGGGCTAAAGACTACCCTTTATATTTTTTTAATAGCAATCATTCTTGGTTTTATCATTGGTCTTGTTGTGGCATTGTTTCGACTGGGGCCTATTAAAGCATTAAATTGGATTGGCCGCATTTTTGTTGATGCAATCCGGGGGACACCGTTCCTCGTGCAATTATTCTTTATCTATTTTGGAGTGAACTCACTGTCCTTTATTTCCTTTGACAGAACAACTGCAGGGATCATTACAGTTGCGATCAATGCAGGGGCGTACTTTGCTGAAATAATCAGGGCAGGTATTCAATCAATCGATAAGGGCCAGACAGAGGCTGCCAGGTCTATAGGGCTTTCAGCAGCACAAACAATGAGGTACATTGTTCTTCCCCAGGCGTTCAGAAGAATGCTTCCAACAATTACAAATCAATCGATCATAAGTTTGAAGGACACCTCGCTGCTTTCGATTATTGGGATAGCAGACCTCACCCAGCAAGGAGAAATTCGAGCTTCTGCTACATTTGAAGCTTTTAATATCTGGCTGACAGTAGGTATCATCTACTTTGTTATTATTTATTTACTGTCCTTACTTGGCCATTTCCTCGAAAGGAGATTTGAACTGCGATGAGCATGATCCAAGTCACCAACTTAAAAAAGTCTTTCGGGCAACTGGAAGTCTTAAAAGATATAAATGCAATTATTGAAGAATCAGAGGTTGTCTGTGTGATTGGTCCTTCTGGCTCAGGTAAAAGTACCTTTTTACGCTGCCTAAATAGACTTGAGGACATCTCCGGCGGGCATGTTATTGTCAACGGAGAGGACATAACGGACCCTAAAATCGATATAAATAAAGTCAGACAGAATGTTGGAATGGTTTTTCAGCAATTTAACCTATTTCCACATAAAACTGTATTAGAAAACATTACTCTTGGGCCTGTTAAGGTTCGGTCAATTGACAATGCGTCTGCAGAAAAGAGAGCCCTTGAGCTGCTTGCCAAAGTAGGCTTGGAGGAAAAGGCAAACAGTTATCCAGGTGAATTATCCGGAGGTCAAAAGCAGCGTGTGGCAATTGCGAGGGCACTCGCTATGGATCCAAAAATCATGCTGTTTGATGAACCTACTTCAGCCCTGGATCCAGAAATGGTAGGAGACGTATTAGATGTAATGAAGCAGCTGGCTGTAGAGGGAATGACGATGGTAGTCGTAACCCATGAAATGGGCTTTGCCCGAGAGATGGGAGACCGGGTGATTTTTATGGACGGAGGATATATTGTCGAAGAAAATGTCCCTGAGGAATTATTCTCAAATCCACAGCATGAGAGGACGAAGGCTTTTTTGAGCAAGGTTTTGTAGAGCAGGGTCAACTGGAACATTATTCTTTGGAGAGAACCAATTCACATTAACAAAATCAATAGTAAATATTAATAAGCACCTGAGAGTGCTTATTTTTTTATGTGTAAATACTTTTAAACAACTATTGAAGATTCATGAAAATGGCCAGTCTTATAGAAGCGGCATTGGTAATAACCAGAGTTGAATTCTAAAAAATCCTGCTGTAATTTACCCTTCATTTCCCCTCAGGCCTAAACAGCGAGTGCAGGGTATTTCAATTTCATGAATACAGTGACAAATTTTCGGTTTTCCAAAAAAAACTAGATTGACAGAACTGAGAGGTTATTGTAGCCTATTAACTATAATTTAATATTTAACCTCACTTTTGCTAGTGAGGTAGAGGCGCGATATTTAACAGTCCTTGGCGGAGTTTGAGAAGCTTTGATGCCATGGAGAAGGAAATGTCGCCGAAGTGGGCAATATTCTCGGTATTGCTTGCTGGGTCTGCAGTTAAGAGCTGCAGGACTGTCTCAATAGACTCCCCAGTTTATTGAGTTGTGCTATCTCATTTTGGGAAAAGAGAGGACTTTAGGGCATCTGTCAATAATGCGACCTGAGTTTATCTCAGGTCGCTTTTTGTTTGTGTAAAACGCTCTATAAAACCAAGGAGGAGAAAATGGACATGGGAAAAAAGGGGTCATTATTTTTGGTATTGCTGCTTTCAGCAATGGTTTTACTTGCAGGGTGTGGAGCTGGTAACGATTCAGCATCAGGCTCATCTGATGACAATACATTTAAGGTAGGCCTGGAGGCTGGTTATGCTCCATTCAACTGGACTCAGAAGGATGATTCAAATGGCGGAGTGAAGATATCTGGCACTTCTGAATATGCAGGCGGATATGATGTAGAAATCGCAAAGAAAATCGCTGATGGTTTAGGAAAAGAATTAGTAATCGTTAAAACAGAATGGGATGGACTGGTTCCTGCATTGACATCAGGCAAGATTGACGCCATTATCGCAGGAATGTCCCCAACTGCAGAACGTAAAGAGACAATCGATTTTTCGGATAACTATTATAAATCTAATCTAGTAATGGTCGTTAAAAAAGGCGGAAAATACGAAGGAGCTGCTTCAATCCAGGATTTCAAAGGAGCAAAAGTGACAGCTCAGTTGAATACTTTCCATTACTCAGTAATCGATCAAATCGAAGGTGTGTCCAAAGAGACAGCGATGGACAACTTCCCGGCAATGAGGGTAGCACTTGAATCCGGAATCATCGATGGGTATGTTTCAGAGCGTCCGGAGGCAGTAAGTGCTTCGACTGCAAATGATAAATTTGCGATGGTTGAATTTAAAGAAGGATTCAAGACTTCAGAAGATGATACTGCTATCGCAGTTGGACTTAAAAAAGGCAGCAAATTAACAGATAAAATCAATGAAATATTAAAGGGCATTCCAGAGGAAGAGCGTACAGAAATAATGGATGCGGCAATTAAAAATCAACCTGCAGCAGAATAACATTCCGTAAAACCGGCTGTACTTATATACAGTCGGTTTTATGATGATAAAAGGAGAAGGAAAATGAGTTTAGAGTGGATCGTTAAGATCGTTTCGGAAAACTGGCAAATGTTCCTTCGAGGAGCTGGTATTACACTTTATGTATCTCTGATAGGTACAGTTTTAGGAGCTATTATTGGTTTAATCGCAGGAGTTATCCGCACAATTCCCGTTCCGGAACATGGAGTAAAAAAATGGTTTCTTACTATCATAAACTTTATACTATCAGTTTATATTGAGTTCTTCCGGGGTACCCCGATGATAGTTCAGGCTATGGTCATATATTATGGCTCTGCGTTAGCATTCGGTGTGAATATAGATGTAATGGCAGCGGCTCTTATTGTGGTTTCCATTAATACAGGAGCTTACATGGCAGAAATTGTCCGCGGAGGCATTGTGTCTGTTGATAAGGGTCAATTTGAAGCTGCGCAGGCAATTGGCATGAACCATTTCCAAACAATGATGAATGTTGTCCTGCCACAAGTGGTTCGCAATATCCTGCCGGCAACTGGCAACCAGTTCGTGATCAATATTAAAGACACTTCAGTTTTAAACGTAATCTCAGTTTCGGAATTATATTTCTTAACAAAATCAGTCGCAGGTAACAACTTCAGATATTTTGAATCATTTTTTGTTGCGTGTGTGATCTATTTTGTCATGACCTTCGCGGTAACTAGAATTTTACTTTATTTTGAAAGAAGACTTGAAGGACCTGACAACTACACAATGGTCCATGGCGAAGAAATACAGCCAGCTAAATAATTTGCCGAAAGCGCCGTTTTTTAGGAAGGCTCTTTTCTCAAACTTTGTTGCTATTGACTACAAAATAGGATGGAATTACTTAAGTTTCTTCACAAATTAACGCTTAATAAGAGAAAAGAGCTTGCCAACTTAGTACCGACCTGCAAAAAAGCTTTTATCACGTTAAAATCGGCTTTAGGATTTTAACAACAATCTTTACGAAAACAGCCTTTAGGAAAGAGCCTTAAAAGAAGGAGGAGAGAACATGAATACAGTAATTGATATACAGCATCTTAACAAGTCGTTTGGAACCCATGAAGTTTTAAAAGACATCAACTTCTCGGTCAATAAAGGGGAAGTCGTGACAATCATTGGCTCCTCTGGATCTGGTAAATCCACTCTTCTTCGCTGCATTAACCTATTGGAAAAACCAAGCGGCGGGGAAATTATTTATAACGGAGAGAACATCCTGGACGATAAGCATGATATTCCAACGTATCGCAGACATTTAGGGATGGTATTCCAGCAATTCAACTTATTTAATAACCATAATGTCCTGAAAAATTGTACAGTAGGCCAAATCAAAGTATTAGGCCGTTCAAAGGATGAAGCTGAAAAGGTAGCAATGAAGTATCTTAAGGTTGTTGGGATGGATAAGTATATTAATGCCAAGCCAAAGCAGCTATCCGGAGGACAAAAGCAACGTGTGGCAATTGCCAGGGCACTGTCTATGGAGCCGGATGTTCTGCTGTTTGACGAACCAACTTCTGCTCTAGATCCAGAAATGGTTGGCGAAGTTCTTAAGGTAATGAAGGAGCTTGCTGTATCTGGCCTTACGATGCTGATCGTAACGCATGAGATGGAATTCGCTAAGGAAGTATCTGATCGTGTTGTTTTTATGGACAAAGGGGTTATTGCAGAGGAAGGAACTCCTGAGCAAATCTTCAATGATCCGCAGCAAGATAGGACTAGAGAGTTTTTGAAACGTACTTTGAGTGTGGCTTATTAATTAAAGTACTATAAAGTTGTGTTTGAGTACCGATAGGAAAAAGACTATATAAAAACAAGTATAAAAGCAGTGGATTTCATAATTGAAATCCACTGCTTTTGGCATTTTTATGTTTTTTTGACTGAACTTTTGAACGGTAAGTTTACTGTCACAAGAAAAAAGGTAAAGCTTTGGGCATAACGATGATGTCGAAAGCGTTATAAATTATAATGTTTTTACTTGCTCAATCTTTAATCCGAATATTTGAGGAGGGTCAATTTTGTTCATTTGTAAATACGCAGAGATTTGTCCACGATGATGGATTTCATGTTCTGGAATTGCCATAAGTATTCTCCATCCACTAACTTCATGACCCTGTAGAGTTAAAACCTTTTTTGCCAACACATCATTGCCGATTTTTAACAGACCCTCTTTAAGTTTAATATGAGAGGCCTCTAAATAATATGAAATATCTTCAAGAAATGCTCCCTTACCAATATCATGCCCTGTATATGTCCACGTTCCATGTTCAAATATACCAAGAAACATCAATCGTGATGATGCTATATGCCGCAATAAATCACCTATAGAAAATTTATCTTCAGAAGGTTTCCATTCTAAAAAATCATTTGGTATTACTTTCACATATTGCATCGTTCGTTTATGAATACCATCTAAATATTTTACATATTCTTTTATATCATGAATCATGATCAACTCTCCAATTCTTAGAATTATATATATATATTCTTGATTCAGGAAAAGTAATCCTTTAGATTGTTGAACCCAAATGTTATAGCATTTTTACTAGTCAATATTGGTTAGATCACCAAAAACCTATATTGGGTTATGACAAGAAGGGACGAATACCGTAAAAGGAATGGGGGACATATCAAATGAATTAAATCATACTCTTCTTTTTTCAACTAATATACGAAAAGAGGGCTAATAAAATTCTATACATTGAAATCGAATCAATTAGAAAGGAAGGTTCATGAAGAATATTCTCTTGTATATATGTCCGATTTTACTTCACTCAGTAAAGATGAACAGCGTGAAGATAAAAAAGGAAAATACCTTCTTAGCCAAGGAGAACTTTTCCGCTATTAAATGTGTCATTTCGTATAAATGCTTTAAACCCCTAGTTAAAATTAAATAAAATTAATACAAAGCCTTTCATTCTAAAGAAAACTGGAGGGGTATTTATGAAAGCGATAGTTTGTGATAAATATGGTTCACCCGATGTACTTGAATTAAAAGAGATTGAAAAACCTTTACCCACCGAGAATCAAGTATTGGTAAAGATTCATTCATCATCTATGAACTTTGGTAACTTGGTTCTTTTGAAGGGCAAACCCTTCTTGGCCCGCTTTGTCTTCGGACTAACGAAACCAAAATACTCTATTCCAGGGGGTGACATAGCTGGTACAGTTGAGGCTGTCGGCAAAGACGTTAAGCTATTTCAGGCAGGTGATGAAGTATTCGGCGACCTTTCTGGCTGTGGCTGGGGTGGTTTTGCTGAATATGTAACTGTCCCTGAATGCGCTTTAGCCCTAAAACCAACCAATATCTCCTTCGAGGAAGCAGCTGCGACACCTATGGCAGGTGTGACTGCCTTACAGGGACTACGTGATAAAGGTAAGATTAAAGCGGGACAGAAAGTATTGATTTATGGGGCATCAGGTGGTGTCGGCACTTTCGCGGTACAAATTGCCAAATCATTTGGGGCTGAAATAACAGGTGTATGTAGTACACGAAATCTAGAAATATTGCGTTCAATAGGAGCCGACTATATCATTGATTATAAAAAAGAGGATTTCACACAAGAAGAGGGGGTTTATGATTTGATTCTTGGTGTGAACGGTTCTAATTCCATTTTTGCTTATAAACGTGTATTAAAACAAAATGGGAATTTCGTTCACGTAGGAGGTTCCGAGTCCCAGTATTTTCAAACGTTATTTCTTGGACCTTTTATTTCAATGACTGGAGGCAAGAAAATAAGTAATTTGTTACAGAGAGCAAACCCAAAAGACTTAAATTATGTAAAAGAATTACTTGAGACTGGCAAAGTAAAGCCAATAATTGATAAACGCTATAAGTTAAGTGAAGTAACTGAAGCATTCAAATATTTTCAGGAAGGTCATGCTCAAGGTAAAGTGGTAATTACTATATAATTCAAAGCTGACTTTAATAACCCCCCTAACCATTTCTGCTCATGTAAAATTCGCTTTCCGTCCTTCGGAACACTCTTGATTGTATTTAACCAGTTATTCGGATATCATCCAATCCCAAATTTTAAGTTCCGGTTTGCGGATTTTAAAAAATCACCTACTATCAACACCTTAACCAAAACTACATTAATATATCTAAACGCACTCAGCATACAGCATGTGCCATATTTTTATCATGGTCAGCTTATTAAACTTTTGAATTTATGCTTAAGAATTGGCAACAATATAGATTTATCAATAAGAAAGCAATGCGATTTCATATTCGAAATGCATTGCTTTTATTTATGTTTTTATAGTTGTGGACTAGTGTCAACTCGATCGCCAAGGAAAACAATAAAAATTGAATGGATATCTATAATACATCTTTCAACTCAGTATCAGCATAAATTGAGATAAAGACCACGGCTTTTTCCTCTCCGATATTTTTAACGTAGTGGGGAACACTGGCATTCCAGCTAAAAGAATCTCCTTCTTCTATAATAAACGAATCCTCTCCTTGTTCTGCCAGGATTTTCCCTTTCAGTACTAAATGACTTTCTTCCCCTTCATGTGAATGTGGTTCTCCGATAGAAGCCCCTGGAGGAAATTCTACGATCATTGTTCTTAGTCCGCCCTTTGAAGCCAGGTGTTCAATCTTCAAATTGTGAAAAGAAGAATTGGTTCTTGCCTCTTTGCGAATGACACGCATATGCTGTTTCTTTTCTAATAATAAATAGGGGAGTGGAACCCCAAGAAACTCAGCAATGGTACTTAATGTACTAATTGAAGGGGATGTATTGTTATTTTCAACATTGCTTATAAAGCCTTTGGATAGACCTGTACCTTCACACATTTGGGCAATCGTGATCTTTTTTCTGTTTCGTATGGCTCGGATCTTTGTTCCAATATCCAACTTAACCACCTCTGATGTTTTCTTTTAAGAAACTTATTTATATATTAGCAAAAATGCTGTTGACAGACCACCCTATTTATTGTTATCTTTTAAACAACAAATATTCTTATTACAAAACAAACGAATAGTTACTTTTTTGATTTGAGGTTTCTAAATAAGAATATTAAATTTCTATCAGTAAAATCCAAGTGGGTAGGATCATCATATAGAAGGGGTGCTGTAACTTGAATTCATCTATGCTTTATGAACTTCGAACACCATCAAAGGTTGAGCCCGATAAAACCTATCCTGCACTTTTTGTCATGCATGGAATGGGGAGTAATGAACAAAATATGCTTTCGTTAGTAGCTGGGTTAGAAGAAAAGTTTTATATTTTTAGTATTCGCGGGCCACTGTCTCAACCGCCAGGTTTCGCCTATTTTACGATACAAGGCTATGGAAAACCGCACCGGGAAGTTTTTGATCAAGGAATCTCACAGCTGACTAATTTTATTGATCATGCAGCCGGACGATATCCGATTGATCAAGAACGCTTATATTTGCTTGGATTTAGCCAGGGAGCTATTGTATCCATGACACTTGGCTTAGCACTTGGCAAACGCATCAAGGGGATAGTTGCTTTGAGCGGATATATACCAGGATTTGTAAAAGAAGAATACACGATTCAACCTGTTGATCATCTTTCCTTGTTTATTTCTCACGGAGAATTTGACAATGTTTTGCCCTATGAATGGGGAGTAGAAAGTAAAGAGTTTTTTGAAGGGTTAAAATCACAAGTAACTTTTAAAGCCTACCAAGAAGGTCATACTGTTTCAATTAAGAACCAACAGGATTTTACCAAGTGGTTACTTGAAGATGTAGATTGATAAAACCATTAAGGAGGAATTTTATAATGATGCCAGCTTTATTTGTTGCCCATGGAGCACCTCTATTGGCAATTCAAAATAATGAATATACTCAATTCCTGAATTCGTTCGGCAAGGAACTGCCCAGGCCTAAAGCAATCATTTTGTTTTCAGCACACTGGGAATCATCTCTGCAGCAAGTTAGTAATGTAGAAGACTATAGAACGATTTACGATTTTGGAGGATTTCCAGAAGAATTGTATCGTATTCAGTATCCGGCTAAAGGTAATGGAACCATTGCAAAGGAAATTACAGAGTTGTTAACTGAACAGGGAGTGCCTTTTGAAGTGGATAGCACACGCGGCTTAGATCATGGGGCATGGGTAGTTCTTAGGTTAATGTATCCTGATGCTGATATCCCTGTCATTTCAATGTCTGTAAACCCCAGCCTTACACCTGAGGAACAATATCAAATTGGACGTTCTTTGTCAACATTAAGAGAAAAAGACGTTTTAATCATTGCAAGCGGAGGAACGGTCCATAATCTTGGAGCCTTAAGGATGGTCAGCAATAATCAAACAGTTGATCAATGGGCAATTGACTTCGACAGGTGGCTTGAGCAGCATATTACTAATTGGGATTTAGAATCCTTATTCAAATATGATTCATTAGCTCCGAATGCGAAAATGGCTGTTCCGCCATATGGAAATGAACACTTCATACCAATTTTTTATGCAATGGGTGCCGCAGATCAAGTAAAAAGTGCAAAGCTGCTTCACCGCAGTTATCAATATGGAAACCTCAGCCACAGTGTATGGCAATTTGGGGAGTCCAAGTAACTGCAATTATATTATTGACAAGACATGGAGGAAGAAAAAATGGAAAATAAATACGAAGTAAGTATATTGATTTTGCGAATAGTCTTAGGTATTAGTTTCTTCGTTCACGGATTAGCAAAATTCCAGGGTGGGATTGAAAATACAGTTGGATGGTTTGGCAGTATTGGTTTACCAGGATTCCTTGCTTATGGCGTTGCTTTTATAGAAATAGTTGGTGGTATTGCCCTAGTACTTGGCTTGTTTACAAGAATTGTTTCAATCATATTTATACTATTGATGGTTGGGGCAATTATAAAAGTGAAATTAGCTGCAGGATTCTTAGGGAACGGACAAATGGCTGGATATGAATTGGATTTGGCATACTTGGCAATGGCAGTTTCTATTGCGATCACTGGTTCAAAGGCTTATGCACTAGATTCATTTATTGGTAAGGGACAAAAGGCAGAAAAGGCAATACATGTCCTTTAATTTACCATGAATGCAGTTTTCTTGAAGGCATTACTTCATTAATAGAGGTAATGCTTTCTTTTATATTATATTGACATTCACTCTCTGAGATTATCCTGCGCCGGAGAATTGTCTCTTAGAATTGTGTTGGTTCCGCTCCTGCGGCCCCCTATTGATTGTGGAGGCTGATAAAGGTAAGCATTTTTTAAATAGTAAAATAGAAAGGGAGATGCGGTATGCCGATTATTCAAATAACCATGCTGGAAGGCAGAGATCAAAAAACCATTGAAACATGTATGAAGAATATTGCCCGTACTGTGCAAAAATCACTTGGAGTCCCATTAACAAGCATTCGCATTGTAGTGAATGAGGTTCCAAAAAATCGTTTTGCAGTGGGAGATACACTAAAAAGTGAGATGCAGGAATAGGGGGATATCGATGCTGGACTATAGAGTTCTTGCTGAATATTTACTTAAAGCAGAGAAACAAAAACAAGCCGTTTCTTGTATATCAGATAAGGTGGAACATTTTAATCTGGAAATGGGATATAGGGTGCAACAGGAGCTTGTAAAAAGTAAAGTTGAGTCTGGTAACAGGGTGACGGCTTACAAGATGGGTCTTACCAGTCAAGCAAAAATGAAGCAAATGAAAGTTGATACCCCTATATACGGGTATATTTTTGATTACATGGACGTTCCCGACAAGGGCCAGATCCGAATGGAAGATTTTATCCATCCAAAAGTGGAGGCGGAGCTTGCCTTTATTTTAGGGGAAGACATTGAAGGGACAAATGTTACAGGTGAGCAAGTATTGGAAAGAACCCAGTGGATACTGCCTGCCCTTGAGATCATTGACAGCCGGTATGAGAATTTTCGGTTTAAGCTGCCCGATGTGGTTGCGGATAACACATCTGCATCACGGGTCATTTTCGGGAATCGTTTATTCCAGCCCCAGGACTTTGCCGTTGATTCAATTGGTGTATCTATGTCATTAAACGGTGAGATAAGAGCAAGCGGAGTAAGTTCAGCAGTTTTGGGAAATCCGGCTAATTCTGTAGCGTTATTAGCCAAAATGTTATATGAAGAAAAAAAGGAGAAAATGAAAAAGGGCTCTGTCATTTTGACAGGGGGAATTACGGAGGCTGTGCTATTAAAAAAAGGGGACCATGTTATAACGGAATATGAAGGAATGGGTGAAGTCTCATTTCAAGTTCTATAAGTAATTATCTGATTGAAAAAAATGTTAAAAACTAAGCGATATAAAACCCCAGGTTGTTGTATTTATTGAAAACCTTTTTCGAAAGAAATATAGAAATAATAATTTACAGTCGATTTATCAAAGAACCCCGCCTGACAATATGGCGGGGTTTGGTGTTAAATTATAAACTTTTTAACGCTGTTCTCCAGTTTTTGTGACAAATCCCTCAGGGAAGTCGTAAGTTCCGCAATTTCTCCGATTGAGTCTGCCTGAACGTCTGTCGAGGAGGCCGCTTCTTTTGACGCAGATGCGGTTTCTTTGAGCAGTCTAGTAAATTCGTTCACTGTAGAAGAAATTTCTTCAGCCCCCGCCGATAGTTGTTCAGTCACCGCAGAAACTTCTTCAATTTCTGCGCTTACTGCTTCGATGGATTGAAGCATGCCAATGAATTTGTGGCCGGTATTTTGGATCGAACTCGTCCCCAGCTTGACTTCGTTTACACTTTTGTTCATCGACTCAACAGCGGCTTCAATTGTTATTCTAAATGTATTCAGCAATTCCTCGATTCTGGCTGCTGAGTTCTTTGATTCCTCTGCCAGTTTCCGTACTTCTTGCGAAACAACCGCGAATCCCTTTCCATGTTCTCCCGCTCTTGCTGCTTCAATTGCTGCATTTAACGCAAGCAGGTTCGTCTGTTCAGAAATTCCGGTAATCAAGGCGACGATGGTTTTAATTTCATCTGCCTTCTTACCCAGGGTCAAGACGGTCTCAGAGGACAATTCCACAGATTCTTTAACAATTTCAATTCTGCCAATGACGGACTCTAGTTCGGAATAGCCTTCCTTTGCCTGCTCAGTTACCGAAACGGAAGATTCACTAACTTCGGAAGCAGCTTCCGCGATACGGTGGACCCCGATTGCTATCTCATCCATTGCCTTTGTAGTTTCCATGCTCGATTCCAGCTGTATGTCGGTAGCTGAGGCAACGTGCTGGATACTATGTACGATGGTACCTGATGACTCGTGGATTCCACCCATTTCATGGCCAAGCTTGTTGGCTGCAGACAATAACTGATTGGCGGAATGTTTGATATCGTGGATCATTTCCGAAGTATTCAAAGCCATTTTTTCAAAAGAGGCCAGAAGCTGCGGAATTTCATCTTTGCCCTTTACCTTTATCCCATGCAAAGCGTTTTGTGCATTTACAAAGTTTCCTTCAGCCATTTCATTGGAGGCCTCCATCAGAACCCCAATGGGCCGTAAGCTTTTGTTCAAGAAAATTGTCAGAATAGCAACTATTGCAACAACTAACACCACCATAAAGCCGATAATAACTGGAAGTACACTAAGGTTAACTTCGTGTGTAATTGTGCCCACCTTCCTGGCATCCACGTCTATACCGATTATCCCAATCACTTCTCCGGCGGAATTTTTAATCGGCGCAAAAGCACTTAAATAATCGCCATATTTCTTGTCTTCTACTATCTCTTTACTCGTACTCTTGCCTTCCAATACCGGCTGAATGTCCGCATAGGAGGTAGTTGAGGTTGCCTCTCCAATTGGACTGGCGACTTCGGAACCTGCAGGCTGGCCATCAATTAGGATTACAGGCTGCTTATCTTCAACGCCAACAGTATAAACGTAAAATGCACCTGTCAATTCACGAGCTTCATTTAGACGCTCTCTAAGTGTCCAATATGTATCGGTTTCAGACGGATTATTCAAAAACTGCTCATATAAGTCAGTGTCAACCTTGGCAGCCAGGCTTTCCGCAATGCTCACGCTGTAACCAGAAATAGAGCGTTCAACCGTATCATTGTTGTTTTTAAATATGATGCCAATCATCCCTGCCAAAACCACTATCATTCCGATGGCAGTGACAAGGGCAATTTTCCAGCTTAGCTTTTTCATAAAATCCCCCATATGTAGTTATTCACCTTCTATATCGGAAAAATAGTCATGCTTATTTATAGAATTGAGTGAGAAGGAAGTACTGTAATTTATGGAAGTGATGGAATAATTAGGGATACTGCAATTTTGGAAATACAATAATAATCTTTTCCTGGGACGGTTTCGGAAAATGATCCAAATGTTAACGGGATTGGCAATCCAGGCATCCTAATATTTTCGCTGATTTTCACAGTATTAAGGGATAAATAAAACAACAAAGGTTTCAGGGGGAGGCCGGGAAAGAGGAAAATCAAAGCGATTTTAATAGACTTAAGAATGGCTGAAAAATGAAAAAAATAATATATTGATATAATTATAGGAAGACTTTAAGCGATCAAAATTTTGAAAAAATCCCTAAGTGAATTCAGGGAAACTCGTTATAATTCACAATAAAATAAATTTAAGAAATTGTTTGACAAATGTAGATTACCATGATAATTTTTAATTAATTAATTTGGAAAGTAAAAATCGATGACGAGAAGAGTAAGATGAGTGCCCTGTTCTACAGAGAGTCGGTAAATGGTGCAAGCCGATGTTCAGAACTGATCCGAAAATCATCTCCGAGATGCAATGCTGAAATTTTCAGTAAGTATTGCCGGCTGGTCCGCCGTTACAAGGAACGCGTATGATTGTACGTTGATTGAGTGCCGTAATATGGATGTTTTTATCCAGAAACGGAACTAGGGTGGTATCGCGAGCTAACTCGTCCCTATTTTAGGGGCGAGTTTTTTTATTTTCCAAAAAAATATATGGAAATGAGGAATGGATGATGAAGGAGCAATTAATCTTTTTAAATGGCCAGTTTGTCAGTAAGAAGGATGCGGTTGTATCGGTGTATGATCATGGTTTTCTATACGGAGATGGTGTCTTCGAAGGGATCCGAGTGTATGAAGGCAATGTCTTCAGGCTGCAGGAGCATGTTGATCGGCTATATGACTCGGCTAAGTCCATTATGTTGTCCATTCCTTACAGCAAACAGGAGTTAAGCGATCTTGTGGTTGAGACTTTGAGAGTGAATGACCTGTTAAATGCTTATATTCGCGTAGTTGTCTCCAGGGGAGTAGGGAATTTAGGCCTCGACCCGGCCTCCTGTTCACATCCGCAGGTCATTGTCATTGCGGAGGAGCTTGCACTATTCCCGAAAGAATTATACGAGTCGGGGATCGAGATTGTCACGGTAGCTACGAGACGGAATCGCTCGGATGTACTTTCACCAAAAGTGAAATCACTGAACTATTTGAATAATATCCTTGTCCGAATCGAGGCCGGTTTATCTGGTGTCAATGAAGCACTTATGCTGAATGATCAGGGCTACGTGGCGGAAGGTTCCGCGGATAATGTTTTTATCGTGAAAAATGGCCAGATTCTTACACCTCCTGGGTATGTCGGAGCACTGGAGGGGATCACAAGAAATGCCATCATGGAAATCGCTCATAATCTTGGCTTCTCGATGAGGGAGGAAGTTTTCACAAGGCATGATGTCTATGTGGCCGATGAAGTCTTTTTAACTGGAACGGCTGCAGAGGTGATTGCGGTTGTGAAGGTGGATGGACGGACCATCGGCGATGGAAAACCAGGTGATGTCACAAATCAACTTTTAAAAGAGTTTAGGAAAACTGTCGTTGAAGACGGGGTCAAAGTGTTTGAACAACAAAGTGTATAAAGAAGAATACTAGGGGGGATTTAGTATGCGCAGTGACATGATCAAAAAGGGAGTTGACCGGGCTCCGCATAGAAGCTTGCTTTATGCAACCGGCGTGAAATTAGAAGATCTGGAAAAGCCTTTCATTGGTGTTTGCAATTCATATATAGATATTATTCCTGGCCATGTACATCTAAGACAGTTTGCAGATGTCGTCAAGGATGCCATCAGAGAGGCTGGCGGAATTCCGTTTGAGTTCAATACAATCGGAGTTGATGATGGGATCGCGATGGGGCATATTGGCATGAGGTATTCCCTTCCAAGCAGGGAGCTGATCGCAGATTCAGCTGAGACTGTCATTAATGCTCACTGGTTCGATGGAGTTTTCTACATCCCGAACTGTGACAAGATTACTCCAGGGATGCTGATGGCGGCGGTAAGGACGAATGTTCCTTCGGTATTTGTTTCGGGAGGTCCAATGGAGGCAGGTGTTTCCAGCACTGGACAGCCTTTATCGCTGGTGTCCGTATTTGAAGGCGTGGGTGCCTATCAATCTGGGAGAATGTCTGAAGAGGAATTGCTGGATATTGAAAAGAATGCGTGTCCAACTTGTGGTTCTTGCTCGGGCATGTTTACTGCCAACTCTATGAATTCTCTTATGGAAATGCTCGGAGTCGCGCTGCCTGGTAACGGCACGCTGGTTGCGACCTCTGAGGAACGCCATAAATTAATCTATGATGCAGCTCGTCATTTGGTCGAAATGGTCAAAAAGGATATTAAGCCAAGAGACATTATCACCAAGGAAACGGTTGATGATGCCTTTGCGCTTGATATGGCCATGGGTGGATCGACGAATACGGTCCTCCATACCCTGGCAATTGCGAACGAAGCTGAAATTGACTATGATTTGAGCCGGATTAATGAAGTGGCAAAAAGAATTCCATATTTGTCTAAAATCAGTCCAGCTTCGCATTATTCCATGCAGGATGTCCATAATGCCGGCGGTGTCAGCGCGATTATCAAACAACTTTGTGAAATGGAAGGAGCCGTACACCCGGATCGAATCACAATTACCGGTAAATCCCTTTACGAAAATGTAAAAGATGCAGAGGTACTGAATGGTGATGTTATCCGCAGCAAGGAAACGGCTTATAGCCCAGTCGGAGGTTTATCCGTTCTGTTTGGAAATATCGCTCCAGATGGAGGCGTCATCAAGGTAGGAGCAGTGGATCCTTCCATCAAAACTTTTAAAGGTGAAGCGGTTGTCTATGAATCTCAGGATGATGCCTTGGCTGGAATCGAAAGTGGCGATGTGCGTGAAGGGCATGTGGTAGTCATCCGCTATGAAGGGCCAAAAGGCGGTCCGGGAATGCCGGAAATGCTTGCGCCAACAGCTGCGATTGCAGGAAGAGGACTCGAAAAGAAAGTCGCCCTGATCACGGATGGCAGATTCTCCGGTGCTTCAAGGGGTATTTCCATTGGCCATATTTCACCCGAAGCGGCTGAAGGAGGGCCAATCGCGTTTGTGGAAAATGGAGATGCTATTTTCATAGATTTAGAGGAAAGGACCATTTCCCTTGAGGTTCCTGAAACAGAATTAAGTGACAGGAAAGCCAAATGGAAACAGCCGGAGCCGAAAATCAAGAAAGGATATTTGGCTCGTTATTCGAAGCTGGTCACCTCCGCGAGCACGGGTGGCATCCTGAAAATTTAATAGATAACTCGATGACGAGGTTCAGGGAATTGGATTCCGTATTTACAGAGAGCTGGTCGCGCTGGAAGCCAGCAATACGCCATTTCCTTCATCCCCTCTGAGTGCTCTCCTGAAATCGCAGTAGGGACAGCCGGGTATACACGGACGTATACTCGTTAACAAAAAAGAGACAGTTCAGTTCTTTTTTAAGAAAGTGACCTGAGCTGCCTTAAAGGCTGTGTCTTGCAAGAGATGCAGTAAATGAGGGTGGTACCGTGGAATGCTATAAGCCTTTCACCCCTGCACAGTGATGGATGTTGTGTGGGGTGGAGGGCTTTTTATTTTGCTTTGATTGATCAATAGGAAGAAAAGGAGGAAAACGAGATGGAAGCAAAAGAGCCAATGGTCACCGTTGGAACAAAAGAATTGAACATGAATGGGGCAGATCTCTTCATCCAGGCACTGAAAAGTGAGGGCGTAGAGCTATTATTCGGCTATCCTGGCGGAGCTGTTTTGGGAATTTATGATGCTTTGTACAGGTCACCGATTAAGCATATTCTTGCGCGTCATGAACAAGGGGCGATACATGCGGCTGAAGGCTATGCGCGTGTTTCGGGGAAGCCCGGGGTCGTGATCGCTACCTCTGGACCCGGCGCAACCAATGTGGTGACAGGAATCGCCGATGCAATGATGGATTCGCTGCCGCTTGTCATTTTTACAGGGCAGGTTGCCTCACAGGTTATCGGGACAGATGCCTTTCAAGAAGCAGATGTAGTCGGGATGACTGCCCCAATCACAAAGCAGACTTACCAGGTGAGAAGGTTAGAGGATTTGCCCAGAATTGTGAAGGAAGCCTTCCATCTGGCGAGAACTGGACGGCCGGGCCCTGTTCTGGTCGATATACCGAAGGATCTTACAGCACTTCAGACTTCTTTTTTGCCAGAGGCTGAGATAAAACTTCCGGGATATCGGCCGACGTTAAAGCCTGATCCGTTACAGGTAGACAGCCTGCTTGAGGCACTTCATCACTCCCGAAAGCCTGTCATATTAGCCGGAGCAGGAGTTTTACATGCGAGGGCTTCGGAAGAATTGACTGCTTTTGCCGAACAGTATCGATTGCCTGTCGTCCACACTTTATTAGGACTAGGTGGATTTCCGGCACACAACCCGCTGTTTTTGGGAATGGCGGGGATGCACGGCTGCTATACCGCGAACATGGCCCTTTATGAGTGTGATCTTTTAATCAATATCGGAGCCCGATTTGATGATCGTCTGACAGGAAACCTGACTACCTTTGCATCAAATGCCAGGGTTGCTCATGCAGACATTGACCCAGCGGAAATAGGCAAAAATGTAGAAACTCATTTTCCGATAGTTGGAGATGCGAAAGCAGTTTTACAGATGCTGTTAAGTCAAACTGTTGAGAGGCCAGATTCACGGCTTTGGCTGGACCGCTTAGAGGAAAACAAACAAGAGTACCCGTACTGGTTCTCTGATAGTGAAGAATACCTTCCTCCACAGCATTTAATAGAATTAGTGCACAAGCATACGAATGGTGAAGCGATTGTCACGACGGATGTCGGCCAGCACCAGATGTGGGCTGCCCAATTTTACCCCTTCGCGCAGCCAAACTCCTGGGTCACATCGGGGGGACTGGGAACAATGGGATTTGGTTTCCCGGCGGCGATTGGTGCGCAGCTGGCAGAACCAGATGCGACAGTCATTTCACTCGTCGGGGACGGCGGCTTTCAAATGACGCTCCAGGAACTGATTTTATTAAAAGAATGGAATCTGCCAGTAAAAGTGCTGATCATCAATAATGGTTCACTCGGAATGGTCCGCCAGTGGCAGGAAACCTTTTATGATAAACGGTTTTCGCATTCGATCTTTTCCCTTCAGCCGGACTTCATCAAGCTGGCGGAGTCTTATGGGATAAAAGCTTATAGGGTGAGCAGTAAAGACGAAGCAGAGAGGATTTTCAGTGAAGTCCTAACAGACAGCGAGCCAGTTCTGATAGATTGCAGAGTGAATCCTGATGAAAAGGTCTATCCAATGGTCGCCCCGGGGAAAGGGCTGCATGAAATGATTGGGGTGAAACCATGAATAAACGGATGGTCACAGCCTTAGTCCATAATGAAAATGGAATTTTCACCCGGCTTATGGGCATGTTCCACAAGCATCAATACAGAATTGAGAGCCTTGCCGTTACGGTCGCATACCCGGAGCTGAGGGATGTTTCCAAAATGTCCGTCATTCTCGAGGTCGAGGATGACCATAAGTTTTTGCAGCTGGTGAAGCAGGTGGATAAACAGGTGGATGTCCTGTTTGTCACGGATGTAACAGACGAACTTGTCCTTGAGAGGGAACTCGCAATGATGAAGAAGTTTCTTGTCTGAAGGAATGTTTTAAAAAAGGGAGAGGGTTGTAAATGGTAAAGGTTTATTATCAAGCAGATGTGAATGAGGAAGTTTTAAAAGGGAAGACGGTTGCTGTCATTGGGTACGGCTCACAGGGACATGCACATGCACAAAATTTACGGGACAGCGGGCATCGGATTGTCGTCGGATTGCGTCAGGGGAAATCATGGGCACAGGCTGAGAAGGATGGATTCCGGGTGTTATCTGTCAAGGAAGCGTGTGAAGCGGCAGAAGTGGTCATGGTCTTATTGCCTGATGAGAAGCAGCCGGCTGTGTATGAATCAGAAATCAAACCAGCTTTAACTGCTGGAAAAGCTCTTGCGTTTGCCCACGGTTTCAATGTTCATTTTCACCAAGTTGTCCCTCCAGAAAATGTGGATGTATTTTTAGTGGCGCCAAAAGGGCCGGGGCACTTGGTACGGAGGACTTTTGAAGAAGGAGCAGGAGTCCCGGCATTGATTGGGGTGCACCAGGATGTGACCGGCCGGGCGAAGGAGCTGGCCTTGGCCTATGCAAAAGGTGTAGGTGCTGCGAGGGCAGGGGTGCTGGAAACGAATTTTCAAGAAGAAACAGAAACCGATCTATTCGGTGAACAGGCAGTCTTATGCGGTGGCTTAACATCACTAGTTAAAGCCGGGTTTGAGACGCTGGTGGAAGCAGGATACCAAAAAGAAGTTGCCTATTTTGAGTGTATGCATGAGCTGAAATTAATCGTGGATTTAATGTATGAACAAGGACTGGAAGGTATGAGACACTCGATTTCGGACACAGCTCAATGGGGAGATTTTGTATCAGGCCCGCGTGTTATTAATGAAGAAACAAAGGCGCGCATGAAGGAAGTGTTGGAGGATATTCAATCAGGCAAGTTTGCCGAAGGCTGGATTTTGGAAAACGAGACGAATCGGGCTGAGTTCAACGCCATTAACGATCGGGAAAAGCAGCATCCAATTGAAGAGGTTGGGAAAGAGCTGAGAAAAATGATGCCATTCGTCCAGCAAAAAGCAAAGAGAGCATTCGTTAACAGCGTGAGTGAATAATAAAAATAATGATATCGAGGTGGGCCCATTGGGAATTTGCTAAAGAGCATCAACATTGATGAAGCAATGGAAAAACTGAAGGATAAAGTGCATCGAACTCCTTTAAAGCAAAGTGCGACTTTAAATTTCTTAACGAATGCTGACGTATATTTGAAACTTGAAAACCTGCAAAAAACGGGATCGTTCAAGCTTAGGGGAGCGATGAATAAAATCTTATCCTTGTCAGAACAGGAAATGAAAAAAGGAATTCTTGCTGCTTCTGCCGGCAACCATGCCCAGGGGGTAGCCATGGCATCTTCGTTAAGGGGCATCAGATCAAAAATCTATATGCCGAAGCATACTCCTTTTTCCAAGGCTTCTGCAACAAAGGGATATGGTGCGGACATTGTCCTGGTCGGCGAAACGTACGATGAATCCTATCAAAAAGCCGCAGAAGAAATGAACCAGAAAGGCAGCACCTTTGTTCATGCGTTTGACGATGCATTGGTGATTGCGGGGCAAGGGACAATAGGAATGGAAATGCTGCAGCAAAATGACCAATTGGACGTCATTTTTGTGCCTATTGGCGGTGGCGGGCTAATCTCAGGAGTAGCACTTGCCATCAAAGCCATCAAGCCAACTGTTAAAATCATTGGTGTGCAGGCAGTTGGGGCGGCTGCCACCTTTCAAAAATTCACTGGACAAAAATTGAAGCCGACACATGCTATCCACACAATCGCTGATGGAATTATGGTAAAGGAACCCGGAGTGATGACCTATCCTATCATTGAGAAGTTTGTAGATGAAATCGTAACCGTAACCGATGAAGAAATTGCCCATGCCATCATGTTCATGCTTGAAAGAGAGAAAATGCTGGTCGAAGGGGCTGGCGCCGCAGCATTGGCAGCTATTTTATACAAAAAGGTTCATGTATATGGCAAGAAAATAGGGTGCGTCATCAGTGGTGGGAATGCAGACCCCGTTAATATTCAAACCTATAAGGAAATGACAAAATCAATGAAGAAAATCGGATAACGAATAGTTTTAAACGAACAGCTTTCCTTGCACTGATGAGGAAAGCTGCTTTTATATTAATCAAATACCCCTATTGCTGAAAAAATTGCAATCCTAAGTACGTGATCAATCAACGTATTTGATAAAACTGTAGTCGTGAAATAGGATGGGGTTTTATAAGGAAAAAAGCTCAAGCCCCTTCCTATCGGACACTTACCTCATGTTCCAGCTTCTGTTTTGTCCGATAGAGCCATCCTATCGGACACTTATGTCATGTTCCAGCTTCCGTTTGTCCGATAGAGCCATCCTATCGGACACTTATGTCATGTTCCAGCTTCTGTTTGTCCGATAGAGCCTTCTTATCGGACACTTATCTCATGTTCCAGCTTCCGTTTGTCCGATAGAGCCATCCTATTGGACACTTATCTCATGTTCCAGTTTCTGTTTGTCCAATAGAGCCTTCTTATCGGACACTTATGTCATGTTCCAGCTTCTGTTTGTCCGACAGAGCCATCCTATCGGACACTTATCTCATGTTCCAGCTTCTGTTTGTCCGATAGAGCCTTCTTATCGGACACTTATCTCATGTTCCAGCTTCCGTTTGTCCGATAGAGCCATCCTATTGGACACTTTTCTTACGTTCCAGCTTCTATATGTCCGATATGACTTAACCTTCCATCCTGGATGAAAAATGTAACATCCTGTTCATCGTCCATTCATATAAGAGGTTTATTCTAAGGAAGTCAAAGAGAGAATGGAGGATGGAATGATGAACCTTGCCTGGAAAGAAATTAAGAAAAATAAAGTGCGATTTTTAATATTAGGTTCCATTGTTTTTCTGGTTAGTTTCTTAACCTTTATTATTTCTGGTTTAGCCAATGGATTATCACAGGATAATGCTTCATTAATTAAGGATTTACCAGACGGATATTTTTATTTGAATGCAGATGCTGATGAAACTTTTAATCTGTCCAAAATAGATAACCGTATCCAGGAAGAGTTATTAAATAATCAGAAAGATGCTGCAGCACTTTCAATTCAGATGGGCTTTTTGAATGATGTGAATGGGAAACAACAAAGCGTGGCTTTTGTAACTTCAACCGACTCAAACATATTTAAGGACGTAGAACCCGGAGAGGTTTGGCTGGATCGTTCAATGGAGGATAAGGGAATAAAAGTTGGGGATACGTTAACGAACAATCAATTCAGTGGCGAGTTTATTGTAAAAGGTTTTGTTGAACAAACGAAATTCAGCCATGCACCTGTTGCTTTCATTAATATAGAAAACTACAAAGAAATTTATCGAGTAGAGGAAATGCAGCTGGTATTCGTACCTGGGGAAGATAAGCCAGAAGAAGTGAATGGTTTACAGTCATTTTCTAAGAAGGAATTTCTCAATAGTATTCCAAGTTATAATGCAGAACAAATGTCTCTTAATATGATTGTCTGGTTCCTGGTAGTAATCAGTGGAATGCTGTTCGCCATCTTCTTCTATATGATGAACGTTCAAAAAATTGGGTTGTACGGTATTCTAAAAGCAATCGGTCTAAAAACAAGCCAATTATTCAGGATGATGTGGGCACAGATGATTTTTATTACAGTGATTTCACTTGCTTTGTCTATGGCATTTAGTCAAATTTTTAATATGATTGCACCACAAGAAATGCCTTTTAGTTTACCAATTGAGACAACGGCGCAATTGTCAATAGTATTCCTGATCATAGGATTTGTAGGAGCTACATTGTCAGGTATTCAAATCAAAAAGGTCGAGCCACTGCATGCGATACAACAAGGAGAGTTGTAAAATGGCATTATTTCAAATTGATGAAGTTAGAAAAACGTTTACTAATGGGGAAGTAAAAGAAGAAATACTGAAAGGAATTAATCTTACTCTTAACGAAGGAGAAATAATCGCCTTAGTGGGTGCATCCGGTTCCGGTAAAAGCACGCTTCTAACAATAGCAGCGGGCCTCCAGCCTGCTTCGGAAGGACAAGTGATTTTTGAAGGCGAAAGTTTGACGGCCATGAGTCCAGAGCAGATCAGAAAAATACGGGCAAGTAAATTCGGTTTTGTTTTTCAATTTGCACACCTTGTTCCGTTCCTGACAGTTGAAGAACAACTTATGCTCATGTTAGATGTTTCAGAATCAAAGCTAGAGAAACGTGAACAAAAAGGAGAAATTAAAAGGATTTTGCAATTAGTGGGAATGGAACATCGGAAAAATGCTTACCCATCTTCATTATCAGGCGGGGAGAAACAGAGAGTGGCGATTGCTCGTGCGATCATTCATAAGCCTCAAGTTCTTTTTGCCGACGAACCAACTGCCAGCCTGGATTCAAAAAGATCTAAAGATATCATGACATTAATCAGAGATTTAACCAAGAAATTAAATATTACTACCTTAATGGTCACCCATGATGAAGAAATGCTTTCTTACGCTGACCACATCATTAAAATGAGTGATGGTCAAATTGCAGAGTGAAGATTCATCGTTTACATCTCTCTGAAAAGGCGGTATTGTATATCAAAAAACAGCCCAGGCATTTGCGCTAGGGTATTTTTTGATTTATGACGAAATAAGAGAAACGAGGATTTATGTAACTTTTACTTAAAGGAGATCCAATTATGACAAATATCCTGATTGTTGATGACGATGTGAATGTCTTGACGCTTTTAGATATCCATTTATCTGAACAGGGTTATACAGTATTCAAAGCAAAGGAAGGACTCGAAGCGCTGGAGATTCTTAATAAAGAGGTATGTGATTTGGCAGTTGTTGATGTGATGATGCCATTTATGGATGGCTATACATTAACTAAGGAAATTCGAAGCCAATTTAATATCCCGGTCATTCTTTTAACGGCCAAAAGTCAAATCGAGGACAAGGAGCATGGATTTCAAGCAGGTACGGATGATTACCTTGTTAAACCCTTTGAACCGAGGGAGTTAAGCTTCCGTATAAAAGCTTTGCTGCGCCGATATGAAAATCAAACAGATGAATCCATCCTCCGCATTGGCAGTACAATTATAAACAAGCAAAGCTATGAAGTAGTGATCAGTAACCGGACTCTTCTACTGCCCCTAAAAGAGTTTGAACTTTTGTATTTTCTTATGTCCAAACCCATGCAGGTGTTTACCAGAGACCATTTGATTGAACGCATTTGGGGGTTGGATTATGAAGGGGATGAGCGTACGGTTGATGTGCATATAAAAAGGTTAAGAGAGCGTTTTTCTAAACTGACTGACGATTTTCAAATAAAAACAGTACGCGGAGTTGGATATTCACTGGAGGCTAAGCGCGAATGAAATCTCTTTATTTGAAATTTGTTGTCATTACGATCGGGATCATGATTTTTAGCAGTATGTCAGCCTTTTTAATATCCAACGCTTATTATCAGCAAAACTTGAAACTGCAAAACGATCAAAAAATCACTAAAATGGCCCATTCTATTGCCAGGTATACTGCCATGCATGCTGATGTCAACTTGAACGAGTACCTGGGGAATATTTCTGCAATTGGCTATCAGATATACCTGGTTGACAGTTCTGGGGAAGGATCTTTTTTTGGCTCACCATTCAGGGATAAAAGCCTTTCTGTTTCAACTAAAGAGTATGTATTAAAGGGAAATGTCTTTCATGGCATTTCTCAATTCCCGCAAAAAACTTTTGTAACAGGCTTTTTTGCAAATGAACTGAAGAATACAATTGGTGTTCCACTAACACATAGCGGAGTAAATTATGCCCTTTTCGTCAGGCCTGATATTAAACTTCTTTTTAATGAAATGCATCTTCTATTTGCATGGATGCTGTTCTTCACGATTATTTTGAGTATCGTTATCGTGCTGGTAAGTGCCAAGTATTTGGTAAAACCCATTTCAAAACTAACAACAGCGACAAAATCTCTCTCCAATGGTGACTTTAATGTAGAACTCGATATTACTCGTCATGATGAATTAGGGGAACTTTCACATAGTTTTTTACGCATGGCAAGAAGATTGGAGCAAATGGAAGACATGCGAAAGGAGTTCATATCGAACATTTCTCATGATATCCAGTCCCCTCTATCCAATATAAAAGGATATACAAATCTGTTGGAAAATAAGTCAGTAAGCGCAGAAGAAAGAGACCGTTACTTTTCCATTATTAATGGCGAAATTAGAAGGCTGTCTACGTTAACCAAACAACTATTACTCCTTGCCACGTTAGACAGCAATGAGGATATCCTGAAAAAAAGACATTATAATGTCGGGCAGCAAATTAAGGAATTGCTGCGAAATTATCAATGGCTGATAAATGAAAAAAATATCATGCTCAGTTACACCCTGCCAGATATTGAAATCAACGGGGACCCATCTTTACTGAATACTGTTTGGGATAATCTATTGACGAATGCCATCAAATATAATAAAAATGGTGGCAGCATTGATATATCAATAGAAGAAAAAGGAGAAATCCTAGTAGTTACCTTTGAAGATACAGGAATTGGATTGAACAAAACCGAAATCGAAAGGATATTTGATCGCTTCTATCGGGCAGATACTTCAAGAGCACGCACAATGGAAGGAACAGGACTCGGTCTTTCGATTGTTTGGACAGTTGTTAAGCTCCATGATGGCCATGTTAAAGTAAATAGTACAGCAAAAGAAGGAAGTACTTTTATCATAGAGTTACCAATCAAGTGAAATATAAACAATTGATCATTCATTACTAATCGACATATTGGCAGCGGGTATTTTTAGTAATATTTTCAAATTGAGTTATAGAATAAACTTATAAAAGGTGCACTACACATGAGGGGTAATTTTAACTAAAGGTGCCCTTTTTCCTCTAGGTATGAGGGAAGGATAAGCAATAAAAAGCAAAAAAACTCTCAAAGTTGTTTTTCTGCAAGCAATCAAAATGTCCCAGAAGCGTATGAACTCTTGATCTTTGATGCACTCTGGGGGATGCAACATTTTTTGCTCATTGGAACTAAGTGGAATGGTCTTGGGTATGGGTAAATTGGTAGAACCAATATTAAAGGCGTTTAAAGAAAATTGAGTTCCTCTTCATACCTCTTCATCTAGATCAATGGGGCCAGAAGCCGCTCATTAATTACTAGAAGAAGGGGGATATAATTGGTGGTAAAGTAATACGAGTAAAGCGGATCTAATCCCATTGCCTATTATTGTTTATTATGCTTCTAAAAATAAACCTGAACTAAAAAGTATGAGCTCCTTTAATCTCTTACGGAAAAGGCAGGACATTATTCCGTATAATCCAATACAGCAAAGATAAACTTCCTACTTGAACTTTTTAATGTCAACTAGAGAACAAATTAACTATTATATTGACCGTGAATCCTTTATATCTATCTAAAGATAAAAGGTCAGTAGAATTACTAAAATGGTTTTATGGGATTTGCTAACGAACATCATTTAATAAAAATTATGAAAAAAGGGAACCCTCTTTCTAAGCTTTTAGATTTTTATTTAGAAAGAGGTTATAAATGAGAAAAAAACGAAAACGAAAAATTAGAAATAGGCATATCATTTTGATACTAAGCGTCGCATTAATTTCAATTATCAATAGATCATCGGGTGATATTCCTAAGTATTATAAAAATATGGTTTACGTTAGTTCTTTTAACGCTATTTATTATTTGCTATGTAAAAGACATCTTTTATGGGAATCTATCCCATCCGGAGTAAACTGGTTCACTATTAGAGTAGTTCATACATTTATAATAACCCCTTTATTAGTGCTCGTATTCTTATCCAAAATGCCGCATACCCTGCTTAAACAATATACTTACATCATACGGTGGAGTATCGTAAGTACCGCTGTTGAATATTTGATTCACAAAAAGCATTTAATTCTTTATGCGCACGGTTGGAGTGTACTCTGGTCAGGAATACTATACTTTAAGATGTTTGTGTACAGTCACTTATTTACGAAACACCCGAGACTTACGTTATTCCTATCTCTGTGTTCAACTGTGTACTTTATTTTTAAATTCAAGGTTCCATTGAAAATGAAGCACTTTTCAAGGTATTTTGAACTGTTAATTGATGTGTATTTCCATACACCCTTGGTTGAATTATTCACAAAAAGGAAAAAAATATTTTAAAATTTGATTCATTATAGAATAATGAATTATAAAAAAGGCTCGGTTATATTAACTGAGCCTTATCCTGTTTATTAGCAAATCTAATTGCATTTTGTTACATATTAAATTGTGAAAGGTAACGGAACCGATATTGAGATACTCTTATTTTAAATTAAGCGTTTATTGACCCTCATTTTGGTGGATCATTCCTTTATTTTTTCTCCTTTTTGTCTGTGAAATCCATAATAAAAATAGGGGAAGGGGAAATAGAAAGACCATGTACGTATATATGTCAATTGCACGCCCAATTCGAATATGGTCATTTGAGAGATATAGTGCTCCAAAAAAGCCTGCCGCTGCAAGAAAAGTAAATATTGCACGTTTTCCCCATTCTGATGATGCCTTCGAAACACTTATTTCATAGGCAATTCGAAAATATAGACTGCATCGGATATAAGTACCAAATGTCATTAGGATTAATGCGTATACATCAAAACGATCTATGAAACCTAAGCTTACAATTCTAACAATTTCTGCTGCGGGATAGACAAAGTTTTCCGCTTGCCCAAGTCCAAAAATCGTAATGACACCTGTTGTTGTAGAGAACATCATTAGAGCATTAAGCAATATTCCGATCACCCATATTAAAAAGAATCGCTTTTGTTCTATATGTTTAATCGGGATACATAACAATAGCAATAATTCTATCCAAATACTAACGAGGATTAAAGTACCCCAAAAAACAGGGCTCCAGCCAAACTCTAAAATAGGGAGTAGATTATTCCATTTTTTTTGTCCCGAATCCAAAACGGTGACAGTATGACCAGTGAACATCGTGATAAATGCTAACACACTAGCGGTTAAGGCAATTCGTTTGATACCCTTTGTTGCAGCATAAATAAAAAAAATCCAAAACCAGGTGAGGATAGCGATCACCGGGGTGTCCGGCAAGAAAACGATAGCAACGAGATCAATCAGGGAGGCAAGCGAAAAGACCATTAAAAATGAAAAATACAAGATGAATATAAATATGCTTATTCTTCCAATCCATTTTCCTAATAACAGGGCCAGCAGTTCTGAAATATTGGTATATGGATAATGAATTCGAAGTCGATAAATGGAAAAAAAGCGAATAGAATAGCTATAGGAATCGATATAAAAATGGAAATCCATGCATCCCTTCCGGCAACGTCAATTAAGATTGGGAGAATTACAACATGGCCCATGATTGGAATGGTCAGTATCAACAAAAATAGTGTTTCCCACTTGGTTAACAAATTCTTCACCTGCTAAAAAAAGACTTAAAAAAGCGATAAGGGTTGTTATCTGGTTTTTGTTGCTCTGGATGAAGGCTTTCATTCGTCAACCCCTGATGAGTTATAAGGGTATTAACCTCTATATTAATTTCCGCATTAGCGAAAATGTCATCCCATTCAGGCTCAATTCTTTTCCACTCTTTAGGAGATGTTTGGTGAATAATCAATCCGAAATCTGTTATATCAGTCTCTAGTTCTTGTAGTTTATTTATGGACGAAAGCATAAGCCCCTCAACTTCCTGGGAGATTCTCTTTTCGACTTTCTTGAGAAAGGATTCATTAAGCTTTGCCAGTGTCATATTATCGGCAAGTGTTCCCTCGATCTCCGTTTGAATATCTATCTTTAGCTGTTTTCCTTCTAGATGAGGAACAATCTTTGTCTTGGCTTTTTTTACTTCTAATGATGCCCTATCACGTTCACCCAGCATGGCTGTGATGGTTCCGCCCTTAACTAGATTTAATAGCCAATTAAGCCCCGTGGATTCTTTTATGTTAAGCTTGCCAACCATTTTATTGTTTTTAATGACAGCTGTACCTGTAATGGCAGTGACCTTTTGATTAACGGAATCTTGAACAGATATAATCGGGACATAAGCATTAAAGTGATGACCAATAAGAAATCGATAAAATTCATAAAGCTTGGTCGGTGTATACACGGAAATAAATTTTGTTTGCTCTAAGACAGATACAAGCTCTGTAGAAGAAAGATCTTCATATAGAGTAGGGATATTAAAGATTTCCCTCGGATCCTTGTCCGAAATAAAAAGGTAACCATTTAGTCGGAACATTTGGTCACGCCGAAGAACATCCAGTGCTAAGGGGAAATCTGTTTCCTTTGCCAGCTCTTCACCAATGATAATTGTATTAGTATGTCCAAAATTGAGCCGTCTTTTTGTTATGCGGATAAACTCTCGGCCTATTTCAATTAATGAGTCACCCCTTAATTCAAGAATAATATGGTTTCCACTGCTTTTTCCGCCAGATTGACCTGCTTGTGCACTCGTTGGTTTGATAATTTCAATGCTTCCTTTAATCTCATTTCCATCCTTATCCAACCCAATTCCTTGAACAAAGGCAGATTCGCTAATATCTTGGCTATTCCAGCAGCCTGTTAAAATTAAAGGGGTGCACAGAATAAAAGAAAATAGTCGTTTCATTGTTTATCACCTGTATCCGGTAATGACTTAACTTTTGTTGATCGTTTGTTTGGTATGAATTTTGGTCGATGTTTAAGCCATTTGGTTGGAAAACGAATAAAAGCATCTTTAAAGTCATGGAAGTAAGTGGGTGCTAACGGTGACATGTAAGGAACACCAAGTGAGGTCAAGGACACCATATGGGTAACTAAACCAAGTAGTGCAACAATCAACCCGAACGGTCCAAACAAACTGCTCGAAATTAATAATGCTATCCGAGTCAAGGCTGTGATATCGGCAATCGGGGTAACAATAAATGCGGAAATATAAGAAACTGAGATAATCACAATAGTCGGTGCTCCCACAAGGCCAGCTGATACAGCTACTTGTCCCAAAATCAAGGCACCAACAATACTTAATGCCGGCCCTACAGCTTGTGGGAGTCTTACTCCTGCTTCGCGGACCACTTCAAACATTAAAATCATCAGTGCTATTTCCAACCAAAGTGAAAAAGGCACTATCTCCCGTGCTTCAATAATCGGAATAAGAAGATCTGATGGAATCATTTCTTTGTTGAAATTTAGCGCAGAGATGTACAAAGATGGAAGGGTGGTACTTAATATAAAAGCCATGAATCGAATTAACCTAATAAATGAACTGTAATAAGGCCTGGAATTGTAATCTTCGATTGATTTTATGTTATCCAGAAAGAAAAGTGGGATGTATAAACTGACAGGGTCTCCGTCAGTTAAAATTAAAATTCTTCCATCTAAAAGCAAAGCTGATGCCGTATCTGGTCTTTCCGTATTGCCTATTGTCGAAAAAATAGAATAAGGATGGTCTTCAATATATTGTTCGATATCTCCCGAACTGCGAATCGCATCCACTTTGATCTGATTAAGCCTATTCTTAGTCCGATTGATTATTTCTGGATCTGCAATTCCTTTAATATAAGCGATTACGATAGATGTCTGGCTAAATTCACCGATTTTTATTGTATCGAACTGTAATGCAGGATGAGAAATTCTTCTTCGCAGTAAAGAAATATTGACAGCGGATGATTCAATAAACCCATCCCGCGCCCCGCGGACAGCTTTTTCGGATACAGGTTCCTGTACTGCGCGGAGAAATTCAAATGCTTCTACATGAACGATTAAACCTTTATCAATACCATCAATAATCACCAACAATTTTCCTTTTAAGACTTCCTGAACAGCAGTTGTAAGTTTCCTTTCATCAGTAACCCTTTTGACGGAGAGCTTTTCTTTAATTTCGGTTAGAGGGTCCTGTTCAATATTCTGGAATGGCTCCTCTACAAGTGGTTTTAAAACATTCTCACGGACCGTCATTTCCAAGACTAAACCATCAATGAATATAATGAGTACTTGTCGCAATTCACCATTTTGAAAACGAATCGGGAATCGGCGGTATACAACATCCGGACTGTTTCCTAACTGTTTTTTAAGATCATATTCATTTTCCTCAATTTTCAACGAAAATGCACATGGTTGATCATTGGCAACCACTGTTTGTCCCATTCCTTTATTTTGAAATCTATGCATTATTTTTTTGATTTTGGACGGACGTTTCAACAGGAATGCTCCTTTAAAATGATTTTGGTTATTATTTGTATATATAGAAAAAATATGTGTGATCAGATATCTAATTCTTTTTCAGAAAAGGGATGCAGAATCTTACTGAAACTGAATTCAAGTTTACTCTTCTTTGAGAATCCAACCATAATGACAGCAACCAGCTGTAAAGGCTACAAGTAAAATGTTGATGTTATCAGAATAGTAGGGGTGCTGTGACTTCTTTTCTCGTTGGAGTGGAAAAATCTAAAGAACGAATCAAAGGCAGCAAATTATTTAATTCATATTAGTAGAGTAAAAGTGTGAAATACTTAAATTTGTTCTCTATATGCAAAATAACTAAGGGGTTGAAATAATGAAAACATATCCAATTTTAGAGGGAAAAGTAGCGATTATAACAGGTGCAGCCATGGGAATGGGAAAAGCAACTGCAGAGTTATTTGCAGAGGCAATGGCGAAAGTTGTTATTGTTGACTTTAATGAAGAAAAAGGAAAGGAAGTAGTAGACGGAATATTAGCAAATGGCCAAGAGGCCTAATTTGTTAAAGTAGATGTTTCTAAGCCTGAAGAAGTAGAAAATATGGTGAAAGAAACAGCCGAAAAATATGGCTGTCTCGATGTTGCTGTAAACAACGCTGCTTTGACACTCGATGATAAATTTATTACAGAATTAGATGATGAATACTGGGATCGATTAATGAGCGTTGACTTGAAGGGTGTCGTTTTATCAATGAAGTACGAACTGCAGCAACTAGTAAAACAAGGAGATGGCGGTTCCATCATTAATATTTCTTCAGTAAGTGGTCTCCGTCCGCAACCGCAAACCTCGGTATACGTAGGTGCTAAACATGGTGTAGTAGGTTTGACGAAGAATGGGGCTTTAGAATATGGTAAACATAATATTCGAATTAATTCTGTTGCACCCGGTGCAGTAGATACACCAATGTTGCTGGTGCTATCGAGCAATTTGGATTTGATGCAAAAGAATATGCAAAGAAACTCAGTCTGTTAGAAAGGTTTGCACAGCCGGAAGAAATTGCCCAAGCCACTATGTGGTTAGCTTCTGATTATTCTTCCTATGTCACGGGAACAACGCTCCATGTAGATGCTGGATATACAAGTATGTGATCTACCCAACAGATTAACCTCTTATAAATTATTATATGAGGTTTTTATTTTGGAAGGTCTTTACTATGGATCAACCTAGAAAAGGCGTTTGAGTTAGGCCGTTAAAATATCCTAGGTCCCCTTTTTAATAACTAAAGAAACGTGTTCATAACCGTTAAAGGACTTTTGGAAATAAATATTTGGTGTTCATGGAGTGTAAACCTGAAGGGGGTTATTCGAATAATGCATTGTTCAATACTAGTATTCTTTTTGATTTCTATTTATTAGAGTCATGTAATTTTTGAAGTTTATATATAACTTTATCCAATCGTTGACTAAGCTGAACTGTTTTAAGACTGTTTAGGCCTTCTGAGATGCCGTTAACAATCATTTTCCTACGAAGATTATTGATGACTAACAACAAACATTCCTTTGAACAATTCATTTTCTTATACCTCATTCACATCCTTATTTAATCAATTATTTTATCATCAGGTTTATTTTTTAGCAAGAATACAGACAACAATCTTAGAATGGAAGCTGTTTAAGAAATAGCAGATAAATATATAGAAAAGAGGTGTAATCTTATTGCGTGAGTACATGTGCTTTATAATAAAAGATACGACAGGAAAATGGTAAATAGATGAACTTAAACCCAAGGGTACCTGTTAAACTGTTTGTGCACTTTTCTTAGAAGCAAGAGGTGAGGGTAAGCACTAAAAATGCAAAAAACCCTTGCATTTGCAAGGGTTTTTAAGGATGGAGAATAGGGGGCTCGAACCCCTGACCTCAACGCTGCCAGCGTTGCGCTCTCCCAGCTGAGCTAATCCCCCGTATCTGTTAGATAAGGTACAAGAAAGATTATATAACCTTATTGAATGACATGCAAGACAAAGTTTCGCAAATTAGCAAAAAAGCCGCCAATCAGCGGCTTTTCTCATAAACCTTCAATTTCAACCCGATTGATGCCATCTATTTCAGACACTGCTTCATAAACATCTGTAGTCTTCCTGCGAAAGTCTACTGTCACAATCAGCTGGACCAGCTGATTTCCTTCTGCAAGGTCTTTGATGCGGACATTCTTCAAAGCAATTTTTTCAGCTTTTATCCTGGTGATGATATCTGCGATGCTTTCCCGGCTATTCACATTGAATTGCAAACGAATCTCTTTTTCCCTTAATTGTCTTGGGCCAATGAAGGTCATAAGAAAGGGTATGAATTCGACGCTCACGATTAGAAGAACTACACCGGCAATGGCCTCAATATAAAATCCTGCACCAACCGTAATTCCAATCCCGGCTGCACCCCAAATCATCGCAGCAGTAGTCAAACCGGAAATCGTATCATTTCCTCTTCGTAAAATTACCCCTGCTCCCAGAAATCCAATTCCGGAAACGATCTGTGCTGCCAGGCGGAGAGGATCCATCGTAATATTGACATCTTCGTCCCCGGGGAACATGTAAGCCGACTCACTGGATACAATCGTCAAAAGACAGCTGACAATCGATATGACCAGGCTCGTTTTAAGTCCCACCGGTTTTCTTTTAATTTCCCTTTCGAGACCGATGACAAGGCCCAGGAAAGCAGAGATTCCAAGTTTAAGTAATATTTCCATATCCATAGAATAAATCATTCTGATCTCCTGCCCCTAAGTAGATGTAATTACTTTCCCTTAAAATAACGAGTTAAACACAATCATCCAATAAAAATTTAAATTAATGAAAGATAAAAATTACATTTCATTGTAAAATACATATAATTCATTTGTTTAAAGCAAAGGAGAATGGAAATGGACACACCAAGAGTAAATCCCTATATGGCAGTTGCAATCGGCGTAGTTGCTGTATCGACTTCTGCCATTCTGGTAAAAGTTTCATCAGCGCCGTCCGGTGTCATTGCGTTTTATAGATTATTCTTTTCTGTACTATTCATGCTGCCGGTATTTCTAATAAAGTATGTTTCAGAACTTCGTCTTATTACGAAACGAGATTGGGTATTCTCAGGGATTGCCGGTATATTTCTGGCCTTTCACTTTATCCTCTGGTTCGAATCTCTAAACTATACTTCAGTTGCAAGTTCCACCGTGCTGGTGACACTTCAGCCGCTGTTCGCATTTATTGGGGCATATTTTTTCTTTAAAGAACGAGTGTCAGTCAAAGCAATTATAAGCGGGGTAATTGCAATCGGCGGAAGCGTCATTATCAGCTGGGGCGATTTTAAAATTAGTGGAAGTGCTCTGTTTGGAGATTTCTTGGCCATTGTCGCATGTGCCTTAGTAACCGTATATCTTTTATTTGGCCAAACTGTGAGGAAGAGGATGTCCTTAATCACCTATACTTTCATCGTCTATAGCATCAGTTCCATCACATTGTTTTTCTATGTGATAGCGGTCGGTGATTCCTTCTATCCATATCCCGCAGGTGATTGGGTTTACTTTATTCTTCTTGCATTGATCCCGACATTGCTTGGCCATACCCTGTTCAACTGGTCCATCAAGTGGATCAGTGCTTCAGTTATTTCAATGGCCATTTTGTTTGAACCAGTAGGAGCAACTGTTTTGGCTTTCTACCTCCTTGGCGAAAAAGTCATTTTGACCCAAATAATCGGTGGGCTGATTGTTATTGCAGGTATAACTTTATTTTTAGTGGATGAAAGAAGAATGAAGCTCAAAAATCAGGCAGAGATAAAATCGATTTCTGGATAGGGAAGTGATTGGAGTTGAAGGTCAGAAAAGCTGCGATAGAAGATTCAGCTGCAATAGCAGGGGTGCATATAAAAAGCTGGAAAGAAACTTATCAAGGGTTAGTTAGCCAAGAATATCTTGATTCTCTAAAGGTAGAGGACCGTCAACCTCTATGGGAAAAGAGTCTTACGGAAACTCCCGATAAATCCCCTGTGTTTGTAGCTGTTAATCCTGAAGGAGAAATAGTGGGGTTTGCATCCTTTGGGAAAGAGCGAACAGGCAAATTCCATGCTGATGGCGAGCTATATGCCATCTACATCCTGAAAAAGTACCAACGAAAACGGATCGGTTTAAAGCTTCTTGAAGTGGGATTAGAGGAAATGTTAAGGCAAAAATATGGTTCCATGCTCGTGTGGGTCCTTAACGACAATGAAAGCCGCAAGTTTTATGAAAGTCTCCAACCGGAAAAGGCAGGAGAAGAGAAGATTGAAATTGCAGGAAAAGAATTTGCCGAATCGGCATATGTATGGAAGGATTCAAAATTACTGCATAAGACAGTAAAAGAAAAAACAATGAGGGGATAGATAAATGGGGTTGGAGAATGTCTTTGAACAGTTTCCTTTGTTGGAAACAGAAAGGTTTTCTTTAAGGGAGTTAAAAACAGAAGATGCCCCACATTTATTCGGTTATTTTTCACAGGATATTGTGACCAAATATTATAATTTGGAGAATTTTACTGAAGAACAGCAGGCCTTTGATCTGATAAATAAGTTCAGCCAGGGCTTTATAGAGAAACGACAGATTCGGTGGGGAGCTGAACTAAAAGATACAGGCAAGGTTGTGGGGACGTGCGGTTTCCATGCTATCGACATAAAACACTTCAAAGCTGAAATTGGGTACGAACTTCATCCTGATTACTGGGGCAAAGGGATGATGCCGGAGATTACGAAAGCAATATTGAGATTTGGATTTGGGACAATGGGGTTAAATCGGATAGAAGCATTGTATCATCCAAACAATGAACAATCGTGGAATGTGCTGAAGAAAAGTGGATTTGAATATGAAGGAACGCTCAGAAAGCGATGGCTGGATAAAGGTAAGTTTGTGGACGCAGCTATCGCATCTATTATTAAAATCCCCTGAGAAGGGGATTTTTTAAATGAATAGGTAAGTGAACCTTGAAAATAGCAGTGCACAAATTATGGAGAACATGAATGTTCCTCCTTGGACTCTTCCTTCTGTGTTGGCAATTTTTATAGCTTCGATATAGGCAACACTGAATAAAAAGATGGCCATCAGTAGTGAAAGGTAAAGTGCGACTGATTGCAGCAAATGAATCACCCCGGTTATTTAGTTTGTCCACAGCATTATATGAGCCCTATCAAAAAAGTATTAATAAAAACATATTTAATAAGAAGAAATCGCTAAAACCATACTAATTCTTTTGCAGTTAAAAATTCTTTTTAAAATTATATTGCAAACATATTTTATCCATGGTATATTTAATCTCGCTTCAGAAAAACAATGCTGAGTTGACAACAACAACATCGCTTTTAGTGAAAAACAAAAACGAAAAATGATGTTGACAATAACAAAACAGCATGGTATATTAATAAAGTCGCTTCTGGGCGACGAACTGAACAACTTGCTCTTTGAAAACTAAACAAACAAGCGTCAACAAACAATAAATTATCATGGCTTCTATTATAGAAGAACATGAGCCAACGTTTTAAATTATGAGCTAACTCATAACTCTTTTTTGGAGAGTTTGATCCTGGCTCAGGACGAACGCTGGCGGCGTGCCTAATACATGCAAGTCGAGCGGATCTTCATTAGCTTGCTTTTGAAGATCAGCGGCGGA